>URZD01000096.1 GCA_900552305.1 uncultured Eubacteriales bacterium | reverse complement strand
CCGCTCTATATCGTGCGGCGGAATATACGGCGGATTTGAAACAATAACGTCAAAGCCGCCGTCACTCGGACATTCGGGGAAGTCACACATTATATCGCATTTTACAAAATTTATTTGGTCTTGCACTCTGTTAAGAGCGGCATTCTGCGTCGCAATCTCCAGCGCTCCGTCCGATATATCCGCTCCGACAATGCGGGAGCCGCAGATATACCGCGCAAGGCTGACCGAGATACAACCCGAACCGCAGCCGATGTCAAGGATGTTTGGCGCGGGTATACCGCGGCACATACCGATTACCGCCTCGACAAGGATTTCCGTATCGGCTCTGGGAATGAGCGTGTCGCGGCTTACGCGGAAGTCAAGCGACATAAATTCGCATACGCCTGTAACGTACTGCACAGGCTCGCCGCATTTAAGGCGGGCGAGCGCGGCATTAAACACCGCCTCCTGCTCGTCGGTGACGGAGCGGGCGCCGAGTATAATATCGGTTTTGTCAAAGCCTAAAAGACGGCGCAGTAAAACGTCCGTGTCCGCTCTCGGACTGTCGCAGCCGTGCGCCAAAAGCTCTGCCGCCGCGCGCCTGCGCAGCTCGCCCAGGCTTACCACTTGTCCTCGTTCCTGTCCTCGGGGATGACCGCCTTCAGCGCCGCTATCGCGACTTCAATCTGGCTGTCGTCAGGCTCGTTTGTGGTGATGTACTGAAGCCACATACCCGGCTTGCTTATAAGGTTTGTAAACCAATTATCGTGTCTGCCCGCAAACTTGATTATTTCATAGGAAATACCCGCAACGACAGGGAGTAGCAGCAGCCGCAGCAAAATGCGCGTAATGGGATTATCCCACGAAATAAACGAAAATACAATAATACTGATTACCATAACAATGAGCAAAAAGCTCGTTCCGCAGCGCGGGTGCAGCCGTATGTGGCGGCGCACGTTTTCGACCGTAAGCTCCTCGCCGTGCTCGTAGCAGTGGATACTTTTATGCTCCGCACCGTGGTACATGAATACGCGCTTTATGTCCTTCATCTGTGATACAAGAGTGAGATAGGCAAGGAAGATTGCGATTCTTACCACGCCCTCTGCGAGAGTGAGCAATATGTGATTTTGTATAACGTCCTTCAAAAAGCCTATGATAAAGGTTGGCAGCAGTATAAAAAGGCATACGCTGAATACAAGCGACAGGCATACTGAAAAGTATATCGCCGCGTTCATCGCTTTTTCCGAGCCGAGCTTTTCCTCAAGCCATCTTTCAAATTTGCTCGGCTCCTCCTCAATTTGATTTCCGTCCTCGTCAAGGTCGAAAAACTTAGCAGAGTACATAAGCGACTTGATACCGATTATCATCGAATCAAAAAAGCCGACGCAGCCGCGCACAATCGGCAGCTTAAAAAATTTGCTGCGCCGAATCCTGCCTATGTCCTGACAGTCAATTTCAATTTCGCCGTCAGGCTTGCGTACAGCGGTCGCAATCTTCTGCGGACCGCGCATCATAACGCCCTCAATTACCGCCTGACCGCCGATTGATGTTCTGTGTATATTCAAATCGGATTTTTTTTTCATTTAAAAGCTCCATTCCGCCGCGTCCGCGGCATAAATTTATATCAGTCGAATTATGTATTTTCGGTTGGGTTTCGGTTATTTCTCCTTGACCGCTTTAAAAGCGGCACGGCTTTGCAGCCGCCTATGATTCAAAAAACGGCTTTGCGTCGGAAAGCACAATATTCAGCTCCGGAAATCTTGCGGAAAGAAATTCGCCAAGAAATTCGCAGATAATGTTTTCTGTTTCAAAGTGTCCCGCGTCAATTATGTTAAGCCCCAGCTCGCGCGCCGTCTGTGCGTGGTGGTGGTTTAAGTCCGCGGTGACATACGCGTCGGCGCCGGCGTTGTATGCGCAGTACATATTACTGCCGCCGCTGCCGGAGCAGAGCGCGACTGTCTGCACATTCTCCGCGGGGTTGCCCATGAATTTTATTGCGCGGCAGCCGAGGGTCTCCCTGACATATGCCATAAAGTCCTCAAACAGCATGGGATATTCAAGAGTGCCTACACGACCTATGCCGTCAAGGAGCTTGCCGGAAGGTTCTGCGCACTCGTCGGGAGTGAATTTGCGTACATTCTCAAGACCGAGCTTTTCGGCAAGACGGTCATTCATACCTCCGTCCGCCTTGTCAAAGTTGGTGTGCATGGAATATGCCGAGATGTCGCTGCGCACAAGGGTGCGCACAATTCGTCCGATTGCGTCCGACTCGGTTACGCTTGACAGCGGATGAAAAATAAGCGGATGATGCGATATTATCATATCGGCGCCGCACTCAACCGCCTTGTGAACATTTTCCGAGGTAATGTCAAGGCAGACAAAAACGGTTTCGATTCGCTGGTTGACATCGCCGACCATAAGTCCCACGTTGTCCCATTCCTCTTTAAGACTGCGCGGCGCAAGCGCTTCAAGCTCGTCTGTTATATCGGATACTCTGTACATTTAAAAACCTCCTTAGTGCTATGTCAGTTCGGTGATTATACCGTTTATTTCTTCAAGCCTTGCCGCGTTTTCGGCAAGCGCGGATTTTTTCAGTCCCTCCGCACGGCGGCGCAGCTTTGAAATCACATGTTCCCGATACTCGCCAAAAAGCTCCGGCGAGGTTTTTTCGATATTCTTGCCGAGGTAAAGCTCGCGCACGGAGTATTCTGTATTTCCGCGCGGTATGGCGGTTATAATATTATAAAGCTTGTTTTCTTCCTTTACAAGATACTCGCCGCATACCGTATAGCCGCTCCTGCCAAGATATTCGCGCAGCTCCGTAACCGCGGTCATCGGCTGGAGTATAATAAGCTCGGCACAGTCGGTGACGGAGCGTGAATTTTCAAGAATTTCGGAAATCAGTATTCCGCCCATGCCTGCTATTATGATTACGTCCGCCTCGCTCTCGGCGACCGTTTCAAGGCCCGCGCCGAGCCGCACGTCAATCCTGTCGGCAAGACCGCAGCCGCGCACGGTTGCACACGCCCGCGCAACCGGACCCGGGACTATGTCGGAGGCTATTGCGTGGCTTGCTCTGCCGCTTGCGACCAAAACCGAGGGGATATACGCGTGATCCGTTCCGATGTCCGCAACGGTGCCGCATACGGGGACAAGCTCCGCAATTTTTTTAAGGCGCGGCGCAAGCCTGATTTTTTTTGTGGATTTGTTTTCGGGTTGCATATGTTGATACTATTTCTCCATTTTAATTACATTATATATCTTTAATTATATACTATTTTTGAATTTTGTCAACGATTATCTGATTTAAAGCGTAAAAAAGAAGGATTTACGGCGGTGACGCAGAAAATAAAAGTAGGTACAAGAGCCGAAACACATACCGTGTCCGGCTCCGCAGTGCAAATAAAGAGCTACGGAAGGGCGTGGTGTTTGATGACGTTTCGTGAAAAAACCGAGCAAAGGGAGCGCGAGTATTTAAGCCGCTATGCGGTGTGCAGCGCAGACAGCCGCGGCAGGGCGCGCGCGGAAGAGAAGTGCGGGCTGCGGACGGATTTTCAGCGCGACCGCGACAGGGTGATACATTCAAAGGCGTTCAGACGCCTTAAACACAAAACTCAGGTGTTTCTTTCACCCGAGGGCGACCATTACCGTACGCGGCTTACGCATACATTGGAGGTTGCGCAGATAGCGCGGACAATTTCGCGCGCGCTTGACCTTAACGAGGATTTGACGGAGGCGATTGCGCTCGGTCATGACCTTGGACATACGCCGTTCGGACACTCGGGCGAGCGTGCGCTTGACAGGCTTTGCCCGCAGGGGTTTCACCATAACGAACAGAGCCTTCGTGTTGTGAATGTTCTGGAGCGGCACGGCGGACTAAACCTTACATACGAGGTAAAGGACGGCATTTTGTGCCACACGGGCGACAAAATGCCGCAGACCGCCGAGGGCGAAATTGTGAGATTTGCGGATAAAATCGCATATATAAACCATGATATAGATGACGCGGTGCGCGGCGGAGTGATAAAGGAAAGCGACCTCCCAAAGAAGTATACGCAAATTCTGGGCAAAACGCGCACGGAGCGTATTGGCACGCTGATAAACGGAATTATTGACAGCAGCATAGATAAGCCGCATATAGAGATGGAGCAGCGCGTATTCGACGCCATGATGGGTTTGAGAGAGTTTATGTTCAGCAATGTATACAGAAATCCGTATGCCGAGGCGGAGGAGGTCAAGTCTTTCGGAGTTATAAAGGCGCTGTTTGAGCTTTTCTGCGAAAAGCCGGAGCTTATTCCGGAGGGTATCCGCCGTACAAGCCGAAGCGACGATAATATGATAGTTGTCCGCGATTACATAGCGGGGATGACGGACCGATTTGCGATCGCGCTTTACTGCAAGCATTTTGTTCCCGATTCGTGGAACGGAAAATAATAACAAGCTATTGAGCTGCTGCTGTGCGGCGGCACATAAAGAAATTTTATATAATAAAAAGGAAAGCGGGGGTTTTGTGTCGAATAGTTAAGGTAGAAGAGGTGAAACGATGGCAAGGTCGGTAGACTTTCAGGATTTTATTGATACGGTTATAGAGAAAAACGATATAGTGGACGTTGTGTCACAGTATGTTACGCTGAAGCGTGTGGGGAACAGATTTCAGGCGCTCTGCCCGCTGCACAACGATAAAAAGACGCCGTCGTTTTCGGTGTCTCCTGACAAGCAGCTTTTTCACTGCTTCGGCTGCGGTGCGGGCGGTACGGTAATACACTTTATAATGGCAAAGGAAAACCTTGACTTTATGGAGGCGGTAAGGTATCTCGCTGACCGTGCGGGAATTCCCGTTCCCGATTTTCGAAGCGCTGCGGAGCGGTCAAAGGCGGCGGAAATCCACAATAAGAAAAAGCGGATGTACGAAATCAACGCTGCGGCGGGGCGGTTTTTCTATCAAAACCTCATTTCCCCCGAATATGCGTACGCACTTGAATATTTTTATAAAAGGCACCTGACAAACGCTACGATAAAGAGCTTCGGACTCGGCTATGCGCCCGATTCGTGGTCGGCGCTGATTGACCATATGGCTGCAAAGGGTTATACCGCGCAGGAGCTTGAGGAAACGGGACTTGCCGTAAAGCGCGATAACGGAACGTATTTTGATAAGTTCCGCGACAGGGTGATGTTCCCGATTATCGATATACGCGGCAATGTAATAGGCTTTGGCGGAAGAATAATGAAGGACAAGGACAACGCGCCAAAGTACCTTAACTCTCCCGAAACGCTTATATTTAAAAAGAAGGAAAACCTTTTTGCAATGAATCGTGCCAAAAACAGCAAGGAGGGCAAATTCCTTCTTATGGAAGGCTACATGGACGTAATATCCTTGCACCAGAGCGGCTTTGACAATGCGGTTGCGTCGCTTGGCACGGCGTTTACGCCGCAGCAGGCGGAAATCCTTAAAAAGTACGCGGATAAGGCGGTACTTTGCTATGATTCAGACGAGGCAGGGCAAAAGGCAACAGACCGCGCGGGTGAGATTCTGCGTGAGGCGGGCATAAAGGGCAAGGTGCTGACGATTAACAGCGGCAAGGACCCGGACGAATATATAAACTCAAAGGGCGCGGAGATGTTCAGAGTTCTGATTGACAACGCGGAAAGCTTCATTGAGTATAAAATACATAAAATCGAGGGACAATATAACCTTGATGATACCGTTGAAAAAATAGAGTTTATCGAGCAGATTGCAAAGGTGCTTGCGGGAATTGCGAACAGAGTTGAACGCGAGGTATATATAAAACAGATTTCGCGGCGCACCGATATATCGGTTGACAGCATAACGGCACAGGTTGACAGCAGCCTGCGCAAGTTGCAGGTGCGCGAAAAGGCGAAGGAGGAGCGGAGCGAAAAGCGTGATTACGAGCAGCGCACGGGCGGCAGAAAGGATCTTGACAAAATGCGGCTGTTCAATGCCGAAAAGCTCATGCTTAACCTTATCTGCGAGAAGGAGGTTTTTGACCGCGTTTCACAGAGAATATCGGCAGAGGACTTTACCGAGGGACTTCATCGCGAGCTTGCCCGCGTAATTTACGGAATATACGAAAAAGGCGAGAGGGTGAATCCGATTTCGGTTATATCGATGCTGGGTGAGGAAAATATAGGCCGTGTTTCGGATATACTGTCGGACGACAAGAATGTCGACAACAAAAAAACCGCGGCGGTTATGCCGCTTAAAATAATGGAGGAATACAAGCTGCGGCGGCAGGAGGAAAGTTCCGCCGACAGCGGCGATACGGCAAAGCTCCAGGAGATAATGGAGCAGCTTAAAAAGGATAAGAGATAAAGAAACACAGAAAGGCGAGGAAATATGGCTACAGCAAAAACAACCAAAACCAAGGCGCAGGAGACGTCGGAAAAGAAGTCAAATACCAAGGCGGCGGCTGACTCAAAAGAGAAAAAGGCTATAACGGCAGAAATGAGGAAACAAATTCTGCACGAGCTTTTGGAGCAGGGAAAAAAGAACGGAGAGCTGACCTATAACGAGATAGCGGCAAAGTGCGAAGCGCTTGAAATGGACGTGGATCAGATTGAAAAGATATATGATTTCCTTGAAAAGCAAGGCGTTGAGGTTATCGGCAATTTTGAGGACGATTTGCCGGAAATAGAGGATGATTTCAATATTACAGAGGACGAGCTTGCAGATCTGAGCGTTCCGGAGAGCGTAAGCATAGACGACCCGGTAAGAATGTACCTGAAGGAAATCGGCAAGGTTCCGCTGCTTTCAAGTCAGGAGGAGGCTGAGCTTGCACAAAAAATGGCAAACGGCGATAAAGAAGCAAACCTCCGCCTTGCTGAGGCAAACCTCCGCCTTGTCGTAAGTATCGCAAAAAGGTATGTCGGCAGGGGAATGTTGTTTCTTGACCTTATTCAGGAGGGAAACCTCGGACTTATCAAGGCGGTTGAAAAGTTCGACTACACAAAGGGGTATAAGTTCAGTACCTATGCCACATGGTGGATAAGACAGGCGATAACCCGCGCGATTGCGGATCAGGCAAGGACAATAAGAATACCTGTTCATATGGTGGAAACAATCAATAAGCTCATCCGCGTTACGCGGCAGCTTGTACAAGAGCTGGGACGTGACCCGCTGCCGGACGAGGTTGCAAAGGAGATGAATATGCCTATTGACAAAGTGGGCGAGATTATGAAGATTGCACAGGAGCCGGTATCGCTCGAAACGCCTATAGGCGAGGAGGATGACAGCCACCTCGGTGATTTTATACAGGATGACGAGGCGCCCGCGCCGTCGGACGCTGCAACATTTACACTGCTCAAGGAGCAGCTTATGGACGTTTTGAATACTCTTACTCCAAGGGAGGAAAAGGTGTTGAGATTGAGATTCGGTCTTGATGACGGAAGGGCAAGAACGCTTGAAGAGGTCGGAAAGGAATTTAACGTAACACGCGAGCGTATACGTCAGATAGAAGCAAAGGCTCTTAGAAAGCTCAGACACCCGAGCCGCAGCAAAAAGCTGAAGGATTATCTGGAATAACTCGCGGCAACGGTATTGCAGAAATTATACTTATATAAATAGGAAACGGGAAGAAGTAATTTGAAAAATTACTCTCGGTTTAATGTGACGGTTGACATTGCGGTGCAGCGGCTCAGTGCGGCTGCACCGCAAATTTTTTGCCGCGCGGGAAAATGTGTGCTATTTTGTATTTTGGCTTGCGGAATTTTTCTAAAAAAGCGTTTTGCGGCAGAGGACATAAAAATTCCGAAAGAATCCGTAAGACATAGGACTCTTTCGGCGGTCTGACAGGGATGGTTTAATCTCTGCGCTGTGTTTTCGGCTTGTTACTTGCCTTTTGATTCAAGAAATTCGTTAATTTTTGAAACAAGCTCATCGGGGTCTGTTCCGTGAACCATGCAAGCCTGTTCAATGCTTTCGCCGCTTGCGGACGGACAGCCGAGACAGTGCATACCTATTTCAAGAAAAAACGGCGCCGTTTCGGGATCGATATGGAGAACGTCCATTATTATAGTATCCTTTGTTACCTTTGCCATGTTTTATCACTCCTAAACTGTATTTTCTATATTCTATCATACCCGCGCGTTATTTGCAAGACATAATTTTTAAATGAACGGTATTTTTACAGGTAAAAAAGGAAAAAATAAAATATATTTGAAAAAACAAAGATTTTTATCAAAAGTACTTGACAAAAGTGGAATGATGTGGTAATATAAATGAGTTGTCGCTCGGGAGCGGTGAGCTCCTAAAGACCCGA
>URZD01000095.1 GCA_900552305.1 uncultured Eubacteriales bacterium | reverse complement strand
GCCTTTATAATGATCGTTGTCGACGACATCGACAGCATCCCGCCCAGAAATATGGAATTCATCGTAGACCATCCCAGCAGATGCCCGACCAGTCGTTGATTACAAGCTCGTTTGCGCCCATGTATTTTTCGGCTTCCTTAAAGCACCATTCTACATAGTCGTCATCCTCGTAAAAACGGGTGATTGCCTCGCAGGGTCCCCAGAACATCTCGTTGGTGACCTCCATTGTGGGGATTTTGCTGCCGTAGCGTTCGCCGATTTCCTTCATGCGTCTTGAAAGCTCGCATTTTACCTCGTGGGAGGTTTTGCCCTTAAGCCATTCGGGGAAGAAATGTTCGTATGCAAGAGCGTGTTCCCTCGGTTCGATTCCGTTTTTCTCGCAAAAGTCAATACACAAATCTATTGCGGGGCGGCGATAGATTTTCGGACTGTCCGCCGCATAGCGTTGCTTGCCCTTTTCCGGCTCGAGGGCGTCCCAGTAGAACGGAAGGGTTGCCATGTTGAAAAATTCCTTGAAGTATTCCTTGTATTTCTCGTTCTTTTCAGCCGTTTCAAGCTCGTCGAGCATGAATATATTTGCACCGAAGCGGAATTCGTGCGATTTCTGCGATGCCTTGACCTTTACGTCGTTTACAGGCTTGCCGTCCTTGTCGCAAAAGTTTATTTTACAAAGACCTTTGCGGTTTTGCTCTATGCCAGCCTTTACGTGCGCCTCGGTCATGTCGCGTTTTTCGTCAAAAAGCTGCATTATTTCGTTTCTGTTCATCATAAAAATCAACTCCTTGTTTGTCCCCGCGGAGGGGAAGTGTTGTTTATAGCGTAAAATAATTTGTCATTTTATAAGGTTATGCCTATCTTGCGCGGTCTGTGAAGTTTTTCATTTTTTTCTGTTAAAGTTCTGAAAAACAAAGCAGAATGAATAAACAGAACCCGAAGATGTACCGTGTGTACTCCGAGAGGTGAGGTTTGTTTATAGCGCAAAACAATCCGTAATTTTGTGTGGTAGTGTTCATAGCACAAAACAATCCGTCAGATTGTGGGGTTATGTTTATTCCGCGCGGTCTGCAAGGTTTTTCAGACTTTAACTCCACTCGCGGTCGTTTGCCCACTCATTATCCCACTGCGTGGTAGGCTCCCACTGACCGGGGTACTTATCGTGGATATGCTGAGAGATAAGCTCCTCGTTAAGCGAGTCAATACCAAGACCCGGCTTATTCGGAACATTTACAAAGCCGTCCTTAAACAGCGGGTTGTCAATACCGAAAGCAAGGTCGTTCCACCACGGAATGTCAACCGAATGGAATTCGACCGCCAGAACGTTCTGAACAGCCGCCGCCGCGTGGATTGCCGCCATGCAGGCAATCGGACTTTCCGCCATATGTATAGCCATGGCAACTCCGTACTTGTCGCACATATTGCCGAGTTTTTTCATCTCCATAGCGCCGCCCACGGTGAGCATATCTGGGTGAACAACAGAAACGCCGCCGCTTGACATGAGCGGCTCGAAGTTCTCCGCGAGATAGATATCCTCGCCGGTACAAATCGGAACATTACAGCTGTTTGCAATTTTTACATAGTGGTTGGTGTAGTGCCACGGAGCGATGTCCTCAATCCATGCGATGTTGTATTTTTCAAGACGCTTTGCGAACATAATGCAGTCTTCTATGCAGATGTGACCGAAATGGTCGATTGCAAGCGGTACTTCGTAGCCGATAACGTCCCTTACCTGCTTTACATAGTCCTCAAGGTAGTCCATGCCATTTTGTGTAAGGTGAATACCCGTTGCGTGGTGGGGTATGGTGAAGGTTTCGTAGTTCTTGCCCAGCATCATATCCATGTCGATTGAACCCTTCTGGTGGTTAATCGCTTTCATGGAATACTTTTTGATGTCCTCAAGAAAACCTATCGGAGCGTTAAGGCAACCGGGTTCGTCAAGCATAAGCTCGATACCGAGATCCATTTTAAGGAAGGTAAAACCCTGCTCCATTCTTGCTTTAAGCGCATGACCCATATCCGTTCCGGTGTGCTTGCCGTCAACGTCGGTGTCGCAGTACATTCTTACCTTATCGCGGAATTTACCGCCGAGCATCTGCCAAAGCGGAACGCCCCATGCCTTGCCCGCAAGGTCCCAGAGCGCAATCTCAATACCCGAAACGCCGCCGCCCTGGCGCGAATGACCGCCGAACTGCTTTACGCGTCTGAACAGCTTGTCAACATTGCAGGGGTTTTCGCCCACAAGCCTTGACTTCAGCATAAGAGCGTATGTCGCGCTTGACGCGTCGCGTACCTCGCCGTAGCCTACGATGCCCTGATTTGTGTATACCTTAATCAGAGGGCAGTGCTTGGGCGCGCCGTTGATGTTCGTTACGCGAATGTCGGTGATTTTCAGCTCCGAGGGGTTGGAACAGGTGTTCACGTTCTCGGAAACCATGTCAAAAATATTTTTCTTATCCATTCGTATCATCTCCTATTGACAAAATATAATTATAAGTTTAATATAGACTATATCAAAGAAAATGTCATCAACTATATTTGGAAGTTTGTCAAATATATTTGGATAAGGGAGTGAAAGTATGATATTTCAAAAAACCGTGCTGCGTGCTGACAAGCCTGAAAAGTTCTCGCTTACGACGTCAAAAAAAGAGAGGGCGGGCGGCAGCCGTGAATTCAGGCTGCACAGACACGCCGAGTTTGAGATTGCCATGATTAAGTCGGGCGGCGGTACATACGACATCAGGGGCAACGAGTACGGCTTTTCGGAGGGGGACATATTTATAATAAGCAGCAATGAGCTGCATTGTATCACGTATATGTGTCCCGACCGCGAATTTCACCTGATGAATATACAGTTTGAGCCGAGGTTTATATGGTCGGCGGAAAACAGCTGGTCGGATATAAGCCTTCTTAAAATATTTTTTGAAAGAAACGAGATATTCGAAAACCGGCTTAGCCGCGAAAATCCCGCGACCGCGGAGGTGCGTGGGCTTTTGCTCGAAATGGAGCGGGAGGCGCAGGAAAAACGGCAGCAATATGAGCTTATGATAAGGATGCTGCTGATAAAAGCGCTGATTACGATTTCGCGAAGCTACGACTATACGAAAAACGAAAAAGGCGCGTTCGACATAAGCGAACAGGCGCTCGGCGGCATTGAACATTCGATATTATTCATAAACCGAAATCTTGAAAACAGTCTTACCCTTGACGAGGTTGCACGCGAGGCGAACATGAACCGTTCGTATTTCTGTACGGTTTTCAAACGTCTGAACGGTATGTCGCCGTGGGAATACATAACGATAAAACGCATAGAAAAAGCGGTTGACCTATTAAAAACAACGGACAGCACCATGATTGAAATCGCCGGAATGTGCGGATTCAACAATACGTCGAATTTTAACCGTGCGTTTAAAAAGGTAACGGGGCGCATCCCGAAGCATTACCGAAAATAACGGTAAAATCTGCGCAGAATGCCCAAACCAAGACGCTCGGAGTACACTTGTACGCCGTCGGTCTTGATTTGAACATTCTGTTTTGCTTTTCCTCGTTATTTTGATTTGTCGGTAAAATCTGCGCGGAATATCCAAACCAAGACGTACACTTGTACGCCGTCGGTCTTGCTAAGTTACAGATTTTTCTCGTTATTTTTTCTACCGTCAAAACAAAAATTATTTTTTGACTTTTATATTTTCTTTTTCCCCGCGTTCCATTCTTTTTGAATCATAGTTTTTCGGGATTTTCACAAACTAATAATACACAAAAAGAAGGGGGTTTTAAAATTGAACACAAAATTTAAAGGCGCGTTGCTGGTTTTGATTTTGGGACTGGTACTCTCAAAAAATGTATACACGCCGGTTTTCGCGGAAAACGCCGCAGCAATAAATTATTTTATATAGGAAAAATTTCCTAAAATCTGTAATTCCTGACAGAGATTTCGGCGCAACAAACAAAACTAAAACCGCACGGCAACCCCATGCGGTTTTAGTTTACTCTTTTTTGCAGTCTGTAATACAAAACATCAAAAAAACTTTTTGACAAATTTTTAAAAATTTTCAATAGCTGTCGTCAATGTCACAGGAGGTATAGCCTTCACCGTCTTGCGAATCGTTGTCATATTCCGTATTGGGCGAGGTATGCGAAGGCTCGCGGCAGACAAGGTCAAGACGCGAAACGGAGACCTCGTATGCGGTTTTGCTCTCGGTTTCTGTTTCCGAAATCTTCTTTTTATATTCGCGGCTTTGTATTCTGCCGAGGATTTCTACATTATCGCCGATTTTCAGAGTTTCGGCATATTTTGCGTTTCTGCCCCACGCAATGCACGGAATGTAGTCCGATTTGTTGTAGGAACGGTTGACCGCAAGCAAAATATCCGCAATCTCTCTGCCGAACGGCGTTGTGCGGTATACCGGCTGCTTGCATATGTAGCCGTTCAGCTGTATGAGGTTGGAATTTTGCTCGCTGTCCGTATCGTCCAGAATTTCTATATCCTTAACAAATACCGTTAGAATAAGACGGTTTCCTACATTTGAAAAATTATTGTAGGAACGGAACTGACCGCTGATTTTTACCCGTGTTCCCACATTAAGCTCTATACCGCTCAAAAATTTTTCGGATATGGTTATGCGTACGGCGTCAAAATTCTCGCTCAGCCGCGGCGACCTTATCATAAAGGTGTAAAAGGTTTCGTCGTATACCTCGTGTGAAAAGCTGAGCGCCGTTTCGACCGTTCCCGTTATGATAACCCTGTTGTTTTCTGCATAATTTCCGGTGTTCAATATGATTCACTCCCTAACAGTTTTCGTAATACAAATTACAGTGTACAGTTAATTATATTCAGCGCTGCTCGTTTTAGAACTAAGTTACATATTGTAGCTTTGCCAAATAAAGGGAGTAATATTCCGGGGTTATAATAAAAATCGGTCAGCGGCACAATCCTAAATCAGACCTTTTTATTGCAAATACTGCCGTATGGGCAGTAGGAGCAGGGGTCGCTGCCGGAAATCCGCGACGGCTCGGCGCATATTTCGCCGGAGATAATTTTCTCTGCGCTCTCTTTTGCCTTAGCGTCCGCGCTTTGCAGCATTTTTTCAAGTTCGTTCGCGTTAATTAGCGATTTTTTACCGCTCGGAATATGATGTATCGCATCCGGGTCAAAAAATCCCGAATCAAGCGCGGTAAGCACGTCCGAGCTGTCAAGCACAAGCCCGTCGGCCGAGATGCTGTCGCTGAGCGACTTTTGCAGCTCAAAGTCCTGAGGTTCGTCATCAAATTTTGCAATAGGGTCGCTCATCTGAAGATAGAGCATTGCCGCGGTGCGTGCGCCGGGGTATGCTTCGCATACGGTGTTGGCGTATATAAGCGGCTGAAAGCGTATTCCCGCCTCCATAAGGTCGGCATCAAGCTCCTTGCGTGAGGACTTGTAGTCCGTTACGGCAATGTATTTTTGACCGCCGATTTCGGCGCTGTCGATTCGGTCGATAATTCCTTCAAGGTACACCTCCGAGCCGTCTGCGGCGATAACCTTGGGCGGCAGCTCGCCGTTTCTGCCGAACGAAAGCTCCATACCGACAGGGCGAAAGCTGCCGTTTGCGTAGAATTTAACGGTTTTCCATGCCGTCGCGGCGGCTATGCCGCGTATTTTCATTATCATATATTTATAGTGCGGCGACGCTTCGTATAAAACCTCGCTGTTTGCCTTTGCCGCGGCGTCGGTCAGTTCGGAAATCCGCGCCGCACATTCCTCGCGGGTTATTTTTGAGTAGTCGGCGTCTTTTGCGGCGGTTTCACGGAAATAATCGCACAGAACACTGTGCAGAATCGAGCCTACATTGTTGGCTTCAAGTCCGCCGATTGCGCGTTCCTCCGCAAATAGTCCGTAGCGCATAAAGAACGAGAAGGCGCAGGAGTTGTATTTTTCCAGCTTTGATACGCTCAGATACACCGGCGAGCCGTACAGAGTGCGTGCCATACGGCGTGTAAGCTGTACGGGCGCAGCGCCGTATTCGTACATTTTTTCGATTTTTTCAAGCCGCGCCGGGTATTTAGGCGCAGTGCGGAAGTATTCGTATGCCTCCCGCCACTCGGAGGACAGATTTTCCGTTTTAAGACCGCAGGAAAACAGCTGCTCAGAAAGGCGGCGGAAGGAGTGTTCTCTGCCCTCGATTTCGGGCGGAGCAATCTCGGCGGGTACGATTCCCGATACTCCGCTTTGAATTTTAAGCCGCGGAAATATTTTTGAAATTCTGCTCACGATTTCCGATGACCCAAGGCTTTTGCCCTCGTTGTCGCTGACGGGTGAGAATATGAACAGCATATCCGACGCGGAGGTAAGCGTGGAGTAGACAAGAAACCGCGCCTCAATGCTTTTTCCGTAGGAATCGGGAGAAAGCTCCAATCCCTCCTCGGCAAGAATCAGCCGCTCAGCATCGTCCGGGGACGATCCGGATCAATACCGCGGACGGCACCTTGAAAGACGGACATCCCTGGACACTGTCTTTACCCAAAGACGAGCCTTATATGGTATCGATCGAAGGATACCTCGCATCGGTCGGCGCTGCTGATTATTACCTTGTCGCGGGTCGGCGGAACAATTCCGACCGAAAGCTCCCCGCAGGAGGAGCAAAACAGCTCGCAGAAGGCGGTAAAGGTTATATATTCCCCGCCTATGTACTCCGACATCTGATTTATTACCGAAACAAGACTGTTCCAGACAAGCCGTGTCTGCTCGGCAAGCTCGTCCATGCCGTCGGACTTCAGTGCGGCAATTTTGCGCGCAGCGGTTTTTTGCAGTCCCATATTTCGCAGCGTAAGGAGCAGTGCGGAGCATATTTCCGAAACGGTCTTTCTGCCTTCAAACCGCGACATAAAATCGGCTACGGGCGCGGTTACGGCGCTGCGCACACGGTTGACGGCGGAAAGCCGAAACCGCTTTGGGTCGGGGTTGTAGCTCCAGTCCTCGCCGCGCGTCCAGTGCCACGGCATAAGGTCGGCGGCAAGAATGTAATTTTCAAACATATCCGCATCAGAGCGGCGTATGCCAAGACAATCGGCACGGACAAGGGTCATGACGCGTTCATACGAAAAGCCGTAGGCGCATATTTCCAGTACAGAGATGACGGTACGCATAATCGGATTTTCCGAAAGCGCGGTCTTTTTGTCAAGAAAGCAGCGTATGCCAAATTCCTCGAACACAGGCGGAATAATACGCTCGTAGCTTTCCATACTGCCTGTAATAATCAAAAAATCGTTGAAGGTAAGCGGGCGCTCGACGCCGTTGTCGAATGTGGTTCTTGTGCGCAGAAGGTGGATTATCAGCCTTGCGCAGTCGGCAACCTCGCTGCCGCAGTTTGCGGAGCGTATAACGTGGATTGCCTTTGTGTCCTTTTCATATGTCTTGTACCGTCCCGCAAAGCAGTTATTTTTAAGGTGTAAAAGCTCCGGTGACGCGGCGAAACGCACCTCATCGGTCAGCTGTCCGGGCGGCAGAATGTCAACCTCAAGACCCTTTGCAAGCTCGGCGAGCCTGCGGAACGCATTGCCCTGCGGCAGAAATACATCGGAGGGCGAGGTCAGCGAGTCGGCGGTAAGAACAACATTCAGGTCCGCAATGCGCAGCAGCTCGCCGAGGACGGCATACTCGCACGGCGTAAAGCTGCGGAAAAAATTGATATAGAACGTGCCGCGCAGAAAATCGCAGCCGGCAAGCCGCGGCGTAACCATTGTAAGGTTGTCCTCGGCGTCGGCGTAGCCGTTTTGGAGCAGCTCTGTATATTTTTCGTAAACCGTACTCATGTCAGAGAGCTTCATGCGCAGCTTTGCGGACGAGGTTTCCTCCGCCGCGCGGCTGAGCCGCGCGGGAGATACGCCGTAGCGTTTAAACTCCGAAACGACCGAGGTCATGGCTTTTGCAAAGCCGGACTTTGCCGCGCCGCGGCGCAGGACGGTCAAATCTTTTGCAGCCGCCTGAAGGCTGCGCTGCATCAGCATATATTTGCCCGCCTTGTCGATATATTTCATACGAAGGGGCCCCTTGCGCGCAAAGACAAGCCCCGCAAGCCGCGAAAACGTAAGAACGCGTATGCGGCTCTGGGCGGAAAGTCCGAGCCTTGTAAGCAGCTCATGCTCCGCGTACATGGAATATTGTTCCGGCACAAGAATAAAAACCGTGCCGCCCGATTCGGCAATCCGCTGCGCGTCACCGTATATAAAATCGGTTTCGCCGCAGCCGGCTGTGCCGTATATAAATCTCAGCATTGGTATAACCCCCTGTTTTT
>URZD01000094.1 GCA_900552305.1 uncultured Eubacteriales bacterium | reverse complement strand
CAGCGCCCTGCCGCGGGTTGCAAACTCGTTGATAAAGCTTGCGTTAATCTGAAGTTTTGCGCCCGCGTCAATCAGCCTGTCTACCATATCGCGATCCTTCTGTATATCGGTATATCTTTCGATATGCGCCGCAATCGGTATAAGACCGCGCTCAGTGGAGATTTTCTCCAATGCAAGGTATGTATAGTCCGACCATTTCTCGAACGGCATTTCCACAAGTATGTAATTTGTGCCGTCAAGGCACAAGCTTTCAAGTCCGTCCAGAGCGTAAAGCTCGGTATAAAACAAAACCTCCGCGCCGAAGGTCAGCTTGGGGCGTTCGGCGGCGCTGCCCGCCGCGGCAAGCAGCTTTTCAAAGGCTGCGCTCCTTGCCGAAAGGAAATGCGCCGTATCAATCCTTTCACTATAAAAATGAGGAGTCGCCGCAATAGCATCAACTCCCTGTTCTTTAAGCATTTTGAGCATTCCGAGACTTTCTTCAACGCTCGCACTGCCGTCGTCTATACCCGGAAGTATATGCGTATGTATATCTATCATACCCTCACTCTCCGTTTTCCCGGGTCAGCTTAAACCCGTATGGCTGCAAAACCGGAGCAGCCCCGCGTCGCCAAAGACTGCGAGCCGCGGTGCGTTCCGTAAAAATTCTGCATTGTAAAACCAAAATCTGTATAACGGTTTTTTTATTTTGCATTGCGGTAGTCCGTATCGCCGTAGCCACCGCCGTACGAATACTTGTATGAGCCGTATGCCGACTTGTAATACGAGCCGCCGTATTTGTTGTAGTTCTTGCCTTTTCCGTACCGATAATATTTCTTCTTGTTCTTATATTTATAGTTACCGTTGTTGCCGTATACAACGCCGTTGAGAATGAATCCCAAAACCTTTGCGCCGACAAACTGGAGCTGATTCATTGCGAACCGCAGCGCCTCTTTATCGGTTGACGCCTGAAGCACCACCATGATTATACCGTGAACGTACTTGGATAAAACAGCCGTATCGGTAACAAGGTTAATCGGTGCGGTATCAAAAAAGATATAGTCAAACCTCTTTTCAAGCTCCGCAATTATTTTGCCCATATTGGGAGAGCTTAAAAGCTCCGCCGGATTCGGAGGAATGTTACCCGCGGTTATATAGCTCAGATTTTTGAAATCGCTTTTGCGGATTATTTCGTCAAGCGAGTTTAGCCCGACAAGACAGTTACTGAGACCCGGCGTGTTTTTTACATTAAGCAACCTACCAAGGTTCGGTCTGCGCAGGTCGCAGTCGATAATAAGAACCCTTTCATTCATCTCCGCGAACGTTATCGCAAGGTTTAAACAGTTTGTACTTTTACCCTCTGACGCAAGCGAGCTTGTAACGATAATCTTTTTACATTCGTCTGTCGGGAGAGAGAATACAACATTTGTTCTGAGCGCCTTGTAGGCCTCGCGCACCTGGAACGACATTTTCTCGCTGAGTATCTTCTCGCGGATATATTCGCGACTCTCGCGAACCTCCTTTTGATGTTTCTCACGCGCAATTTTACTTGGAATTTGTCTTATTTTTTGAAACATACTCATTTTCGGCGCTTCTGCCATATGCCCTCTCCTCCTTTCTGTATTCGTAATTCCGTGAACCTCGTTTGTAGTAGTAATACCCGGACTTCCTGTTTTGCGGGTCGTTTATATCCGGTATGATTCCGAGAATCGGAAGCTCGAACATTTTTGTAAGGTCGTCCTCCGTTTTTATTCTCATGTCAAACATCTCTCTGAGTACCACAAAGCCGCAGCTTAAAATCAAGCCTATCAAGAGCCCCAGAATGGTGTTCCTCTGGATATTAGGGGAAACGCGCTTACCCTCCTTCGCATAGTCAATCACCTTAACCGAGCTTGCCTCAACAAAGTCCTTGATTATCGGCGGCGCAACATCGGCAATAATGTTGGCTATCATATAGGTGTGCTTGGGATTGGTGTCGCGAACGGTTACCCCAAAGATTTCCGTTTCGTTTGTCGCGCTTGCGTCAATCTTTTTGGCAAGGCTCTCGGCGTCATAGCCTTCAATTCCCTGCTCCTCAAGCTTTTCGCAAACCTCGTTCAAAACAGTGTTGCTCTTTATTATAATGATATAGGTGTCAACAAGCATCTGAGACGCTGTAATATCCGTACCGAGGATTTTGTCGGTATTTTTGCCGGATTCGTTGTTGACGTAAAGAGAAACTGTGGATTCATACTCCGGCACGACCATTGTTTCACTGTAAACAAAGGCGATTATGCCGGCTATGATTGTGACCGCGACAATCATACTTATGCTTTGCATCAGTATTTCGGTCAGTCGCTTAAAACTGATTTCTTCAAATTGCTGTTCCATTCAATAACTACCCCATTGTGCTTTAGTTTTTTGTAACTTTTAAAAATATCTATGCTCATTATATCAAATAAAGTCCTTCTTGTCAACGTCATTTTAAAATGTGGGCATACTTTTTTTTACAATTTGACAAATGATACGAAAATGTATGGATTTTCATGCAAAATAATCAAAAAATTTTCCTTTTTATGTTGCAATAAACCGAAAATTTCTTTTCCGACATTTTTTATTTGATTTCAACAAAAAGATATGATATACTTATGTATGTTTGGAACAATACTTCCAAAGATAATTCGGGGACAATTTACTATATATCCCAAAACAAGGAGGATTTCTCATGGCAAAAAAAATGAAGACCATGGATGGTAACTGCGCTGCCGCACATTGCGCCTATGCGTTTACGGAAGTTGCGGCTATCTATCCTATCACCCCTTCGTCCACTATGGCGGAAAACGTCGATCAGTGGAGCGCTCAGGGACTGAAAAATATTTTCGGAGAGACTGTTGAGGTTGTCGAAATGCAGTCCGAGGCTGGGGCGGCCGGAGCCGTTCACGGCTCACTTCAGGCAGGCGCACTGACAACGACTTTCACCGCATCTCAGGGTCTGCTTCTTATGATACCAAATATGTACAAAATGGCGGGCGAACTTCTTCCCGCGGTTTTTCATGTAAGCGCGCGCGCACTCGCGGCTCATGCTCTTAATATTTTCGGCGATCACCAAGACGTTATGGCCTGTCGTCAGACCGGATTCGCACTTCTTGCGTCCGGCAGCGTTCAGGAAACAATGGACCTCGCCGGTGTGGCTCACCTTGCGGCGATCAAGGGCAGAGTGCCGTTCCTTCATTTCTTTGACGGCTTCAGAACCTCGCACGAGATTCAGAAGATTGAGGTAATGGACTACGAGGATCTGGCGCGTCTTGTTGACCGTGATGCTATCCGCGAGTTCAGGGATCGTGCCCTCAATCCGGAGCATCCTGTTCTCCGCGGTACTGCGCAGAACGCGGATATTTACTTCCAGGGCAGAGAGGCTGCAAATAAGTTCTATGACGCGATTCCCGACATTGTTGCGGAATATATGGCTGAAATATCAAAGATTACGGGCAGAGAGTACAAGCCATTTAACTACTACGGCGCACCCGATGCGGAAAAGGTTATTATCGCGATGGGCAGCGTTTGCGAGGCTATCGAGGAGACTGTCGACTACATAAATGCCCACGGCGGCAAGGTCGGCGTACTCAAGGTACACCTCTACAGACCGTTCTCGGCAAAGCACTTCTTTGATGTGCTTCCCAAGTCGGTTAAGAAGATTGCGGTGCTTGACAGAACAAAGGAGCCGGGCGCACCGGGCGAGCCGCTATATCTTGACGTCTGCAACCTGTTTTACGGCAAGGCGGACGCTCCGCTTATCGTCGGCGGACGCTACGGTCTCGGCTCAAAGGATACCACGCCTACACAGATTAAGGCGGTATTTGACAACCTTGACGCGGGAGAGCCGAAAAACGGCTTTACAATCGGTATTGTGGACGATGTTACAAACCTCTCGCTCACACTTCCGGAGAAAATCAATGCGGCTCCCGAGGGCACGACACGCTGCAAGTTTTGGGGCTTCGGCTCTGACGGTACGGTCGGCGCAAACAAGGACGCAATCAAGATTATCGGTGACAATACCGACCTTTACGCACAGGCGTACTTTGACTATGACTCCAAGAAGTCGGGCGGCGTAACGATGTCGCATCTGCGTTTCGGAAAGAAGCCGATAAAGTCGACATACCTGCTTGACGAGGCGGATTACATTGCCTGTCACAAACCGGCATACCTCCACCAGTATGACGTTCTGGAGGGTCTTAAAAAGGGCGGAACATTCCTTCTGAACTGCGTATGGACTCCGGACGAGCTGGAGGAAAAGCTACCGGCAAAGGTAAAGAGATATTTGGCTGAAAATGAAATTCACTTCTATATTATAAATGCGGTTGATGTTGCGGTAAGAGTCGGACTCGGTCCGAACCGTATCAACATGGTTACGCAGAGCGCGTTCTTCAAGCTCGCAAACGTAATCGACTTTGACAAAGCGGTAGAGCTTATCAAGGCGGCAATCAAAAAGACCTACGGCAAGAAGGGCGATGACATCGTGCGCATGAACTGCGACGCGGTTGACGGCGCGGTTGAGGCTCTTGTAAAGGTTGACGTTCCGGCTGCATGGAAGGACGCGAAGGACGAAAGCGACGGCACACACGAAGTACCGGCGTTCATTAAGAATATCGTTGAGCCGGTTAATGCGCAGGCGGGAACAAAGCTCCCGGTAAGCACGTTCACAGGTATAGAGGACGGTACGTTTGAGACCGGCACTTCAAGATACGAAAAGCGCGGCGTTGCGGTAAATGTTCCGGTATGGGATGTAAATAAGTGTATCCAGTGTAACCAGTGTTCGCTTGTTTGTCCTCATGCGGCAATCAGACCTGTTCTGCTTACAGAGGCAGAGGCGGCAGGCAAGCCGGAAGGCTTTGAAACCAAGAAGGCGACAGGCTTTGACGGAATGCAGTTCAGGATTCAGGTATCACCGCTTGACTGTCTCGGCTGCGGCGTTTGCGCCCAAGTTTGCCCGGACAAGGTACAGGCTCTTACAATGAAGCCGTTCGACGAGGTTGAGGCAGAGGCTCCGAACTGGGATTTTGCAATGTCGATTCCGTCCAAGCAGGACAGTATAGACATCGCAAAGAGTCCCAAGAACTCACAGTTTGCACAGCCGATGCTCGAATTCTCCGGTGCGTGTGCGGGTTGCGGCGAAACTCCGTATATCAAGCTCATAACACAGCTGTTCGGCGACAGAATGATGGTTGCGAACGCTACGGGTTGTACATCAATCTGGGGCGGCAGCGCTCCGTCAATGCCTTACTGCAAGAACGCGGAGGGCAAGGGTCCGGCATGGGCAAACTCACTGTTTGAGGACAATGCGGAGTTCGGTCTCGGCATGGTTAAGGCAAACAGCAAAATCCGTGAAACGCTTGCGACAAGGATGAATTCGGTTATGGATAAGGTTGACAAGCCGCTTGCTGACGCGTTCCGAGCATGGATAGACGGCAAGGACTGCGCAGAGGCTTCCAAGGCTGCTGCAAAGGACATTTGCACACTTATCGGCAAGGCTGACATGAGCGACCCGGCAATCCGCGAGATTTCCGAGCGCACAGACTACCTTGTAAAGAGGTCGCAGTGGATATTCGGCGGCGACGGCTGGGCATACGACATCGGCTACGGCGGTCTTGACCACGTTATCGCGTCCGGTGAGGATTTGAATATATTTGTTGTTGATACAGAGGTTTACTCGAACACCGGCGGTCAGTCGTCAAAGGCTACTCCGACGGCTGCGGTTGCTAAGTTTGCGGCAGCGGGCAAGAGGACAAAGAAGAAGGACCTCGGCATGATAGCTACAACCTACGGCTATGTATATGTTGCGCAGATAGCTCTCGGTGCTGACATGAATCAGGCGCTTAAGGCAATCCGCGAGGCGGAGGCATATCCGGGTCCGTCGCTTATTATAGCGTACGCTCCGTGTATCAACCACGGTATCAAGGTTGGTATGGCGAACACAATCGCAGAGGAGAAGAAGGCTGTTGCGACAGGTTACTGGCATCTGTGGAGATACAATCCGACTTTGAAGGACGAGGGCAAGAATCCGTTTGTTCTCGATTCAAAGGAGCCGACCGGCACCGTTCGCGAGTTTATGGAGGGCGAAAACCGCTACCTGATGCTCAAGAAGGCATATCCCGAAATTGCTGTCCAGCTGTTTGACAAGGCAGAGAAAGACCTCCTTGAAAGGTACGAGACATATAAGAAAAAGGCTCAGGAATAAAAGCTTGGGAATTTAAAAATGTTCAGACTGAAAAAAGGAAATTATAACGCGGAAAGAGTGAGAAAAAACGGCTGACCTTTTATATAGACAGAAAAATCTCGTTTATTCGGTTTTCGCGATTGAATACCTTTTTGCTGCGGATAGACTTACACCCCTTTCGTCATTGACGAAAGGGGTGTTGTCGTGTAAAGAAGATTGGTTTTTGTCTGTGGCGGAAATCGGAGAATATAAAGTGTGCCGCGATAACGCTTTTTTGTTCGGTTTGTCTGTTGTAAAACATTTTTACTATCCCAAAAGAAATGTAAAGGCTAAGTGGTACGGCACCAAAAAACGCCCACGGGACGCGGAGATTAAAAAAGGGACTGTAGGCTGATTAGATTTTAAAAATCGTTTTGCCACAGTCCCTTTTCGTTTTATGGAATAAAATGTGTCACGAATTTGCGGTGCAGTCTGCCGCGGCGATGGCTGAAATGCCGCGCACGTTTTTTCCGTGTTTCGATTATTTTATAATATTGTAATGGTGTGCGCCGCGTTGTAGGTCTGACCGCTATCCAAGGTTATTATGCCTTCCTTCTTCGTAATGTCGTAGCTTGACCCGACAATATCCTGAATACCTGCCCACGGCTCAACGCAGATATAAGGCGCGTTTGGCTTATGCCAAAGCAGAAAATACGGCGCAAAATCAAAATCAATCTTGACGGATTTGCCGGTTTTTCTGTTTCTGAGTATTGCGGAGCGCGATTTAAGGTCTTTGAAAACCAATGCGTCTATTGTGAAATATTTTTCGTAAAGTGGAAGAGTATTACTTTCCTTTATAATAGGTAAAAGCTGATTTGACAGAAGATTTCCGTATAAAACATAGGCGTTCAGGGTTTCCTTTTCAGGAAAAACAATGTCGTAGTCCTCGATGCCCTCCGGTGTGTAATAGCCTTCGTGCGAGCCGATAGAGAAATACATTGACCCGTCCGAAAGATTGTCAACCCTGTATGCCACGGTGAGGGAGCTGCCTTCAAGCGTGTAGATTACCCTCAGCTCATAGTCGAACGGATAACACTTTTTTGTTTCGGCATTTGATTTTTGCAGAAAAACAGCCTTTTGACTGTCGGAGTATTCGACCACAAAGGTCACGCTGCGTCCGTAGCCGTGCTTGGGGAGGGTATATTCACGATTGTTAAATGTATATTTATCTTCCTTCAATCCGCCGCAAATGGGAAACATAAGGGGAGCCGAGCTGCCCCAAACCTCCGGATTTGCCTGCCATATGTATTCCGTATCGCCTGAAACCATACTTTTCAGCTCTGCACCCAATTCGCTGATTTGTACCTTTGTGCTGCTGCTTTTCAATGTAACCATAACTATTCACCCCATATTTATTTGGTAATTTAACTAAATTATAAGATTCTTTAAATAAAATGTCAATACATATGTGTTATGAAATTGGACGTTTTAAAGAAAAAATCAAGACGGTTTTGGGAGTGTCTGCAAGTAAAATGCTTAAAATTTTTGAAATAGGAGTGGGATTAGGGCGGTCATGGGATAACTTATTAAGCCCCCAAAAAGAAAAAAGAGAGAAAAAAATAAAAAAAAATAGAAAAAGGGGTTGACAAAATAAGGAGTATGTGGTAATATAAATGAGTTGTCGCTCGGGAGCGGTGAGCTCCTAAAGACCCGAAAAGCCTGTAAAATCAACGGACACGGACATGAAAGAGAAAGTGCGTAAACAGAAAAGAACCGTGATTTTAAAAGGTTGAAAAAGTCTTATGAAGAAAGAAAAAGAAAAAAGATGAAAAAAAGGGTTGACAAACGAGGGACGATGTGGTATGATATATAAGCTCTCTTGAGAGAGCAATGATGTTTGAAAAGTACACAGTGAGAAAAAGCGGTAATAAGATGAGCAAAAGCAAATCTATTACGACAATTGCACAAGGTAATTGAAGT
This sequence comes from uncultured Eubacteriales bacterium, assembly GCA_900552305.1. GTDB lineage: Bacteria > Bacillota > Clostridia > Monoglobales > Monoglobaceae > UMGS1494. The sequence goes on along the minus strand of URZD01000094.1, from coordinate 144 downwards.
ACCTTGTCAATTCCAAACAAAGTTTTAGCGAACTTTACAAAAAACGTTAGTATTCAAAATTGAGCTAATCAATTTTCGGAAATTTTTTCGAGAGTTTGATCCTGGCTCAGGACGAACGCTGGCGGCGTGCCTAACACATGCAAG
>URZD01000093.1 GCA_900552305.1 uncultured Eubacteriales bacterium | reverse complement strand
CCCACCTCGTCCTGAATCTTCTGAATGAATGTGCAGAGCTTTTTGATTTCCTCATGCGCAAACATAATAGCGTCAAACATTACGTCCTCCGGAACCTCGTTCGCACCTGCCTCAATCATTACTACCTTTGCCATGCTGCCCGCAACCGTAAGGTTTAAATCGCTCTTTTCTCTCTGCTCAACGGTCGGGTTTATAACAAACTCGCCGTCAACCAAGCCGACATAAACCGCCGCAATCGGTCCGTTGAACGGAATATCCGAAATCGAAACCGCCGCAGACGAGCCAATCATCGCACAAAACTCCGGCGCGTTGTCCTGCTCCACAGACATAACCGTTGAAACGATAGAAACATCGTTGCGAAGGTCCTTCGGGAACAGCGGGCGCATCGGTCTGTCGATTACACGCGCCGTAAGAATTGCGTTCTCCGACGGTCTGCCCTCTCTTTTCATAAAGCTGCCCGGAATCTTGCCGACAGCGTACATTCTTTCCTCATAGTCAATGCTGAGCGGGAAAAAGTCGATACCGTCCCTCGGCTTTGCCGAAGCGGTCGCCGCGGTGATAACCACCGTGTCCCCATAGCGTACGATTACAGAGCCGTTTGCAAGCTCCGCTACCTTGCCGACCTCAATGCTTAGCTTTCTGCCGGCAACCTCTGTTTCAAATACCTTACTCATAAAAGCCTGTCCTCCTTATTTTTTGTGAGGATACGACTTTAGCACTTAGAAATATACTTTATCGCCGCCTGTCCGAATATGCCGCGCCCGTGGTCAAGCTGCAACCCCACAGCCGCACCGCAGTTGTAAAGTCAAATCTCAATCACGCAAACCGCACAGCCGACCCGCGCCCGCCGCAGCCAATCCGCAATCGCATAAATCGCGCCGCAGCCAATCCACCGACCCGCTTTAAACCGAAAAGCATATTTCTAACTGCTAATGTGTAGCCTCATCTTTTTTTGCGGGTTATCCCGCATTTTCCGTCAAACTCCGCAAGCCGTTTTTCCGACTTGCAAATACGAATTAAGACTTTGCCCGAATTGCGGACAAAGTCTTAAATGTCATATTTTAGTGTCTTAAGCCTAACTTCTCGACAACAGCACGGTATCTTTCGATATCGTTCTTCATGAGATAGTTAAGAAAGCTTCTTCTGACACCGACCATCTTCAAAAGACCGCGTCTTGAATGGTGATCCTTTTTGTGTGTCTTAAGATGCTCGTTAAGGTGATTGATTCTCTCTGTCAGAAGTGCAATCTGTACCTCCGGCGAGCCGGTATCACCCTCGTGTGTAGCATAAGCCTTGATGATTTCTTCTTTTCTTTCTTTAAGCATTGTTTTCACCTCCATGATAATTAGCCCCTTAAAGCCTTGTATGGGGCGGTGAATCTTCAACCCCCAAACCAAGCAATAGGTTTACAACTTCTTGATTATACCATATCAAACCTTTTTTGTCAATGCGTTTTTATAATATTTTTCAAAAATGCAGACCGCTGTCCTATTTGAAAAATCTGCTAAGCATTACCGCCGTTTCCGCGCGGGTTGCGTTATTGCCCGCGCACAGCATTCCGCTTTCGTTACCGCCGAGGACTCCCGCGCCGACCATTGCCGCCACAGCGTCCTTCGCCCAGTCGGAAACCTCTGCCGCGTCCGCAAAGGCGGACAGCTCTGCCGCACCGCCTAGCGCTTTTCCGCTCTGTCTTGCATAGTTCGCAAGCATTACCGCCAGCTGTTCGCGCGTTATGCTTTCCTCCGGCGAGAATTTGCCCAATCCCGTGCCGGAAACAATTCCGTTCTCGCTGCCCCACGCAACCGCCTTTTCGTACCAGCTGCCCTTTTCCACGTCATCAAACGCCGCCGCGCCGCTCTCCGGCGACCCCGCGTTGCGGTAAAGCGCCGTTATCATCATGGCGCGCGTAAGGCTCTCGTCCGGCGAGAATATCCCGTCCGCCGTGCCGTGCAGGATGCCGTTGTTGTATGCAAACATCACTCCGTCATAGTACCAGTCGTTTTGGGTAACGTCCGTAAACGGCTGACTGCCGAATATAAGCGTCGGCAGCTCCGCATCATTGTCCACCGTAAGTCCGAATACCGCCGTATTCATCAATAAAGCGGCAAGAAGTACACCGCAAAATCCTTTTTTCATAGTCACTGTTCCTTCCTCTCTTTTCTATTCGTCAAAAATATCGTCCTCAAACTCCTCCGCGATTTCCGCAGGTTTTTCAAGCACCCAGCCCATGCCGAGCAGCGAAAAAACAGTTACAACCGCCATAACCGCATGGAATATTACCGCAGAGCGCAGCGTCGAAACGCCGTAGCCGTTTGCAATCGCAATTATCTTTGTAATGCCGAATCCCCATGTATAAGCCGTTGAGCCGAAATGTCTGTACACGCCGAATCCGACCGCCGCAAACAGTATATACGCAATAAGATTGACAAGATAAAACCTTAAACGGCTTTGCAGCTCAAAAAAGCATCGGCGCATAAGCCGTACGTTCACGGCAAAGAATACAAGGCACATAAAGCCAAGTACCAAAGTGCAGTTGCCTACGCTTGTTATAAAGTTTTTAAGGCAGAATATTCCCGCCGCCGTTGCGGACAGCGCCGCGCATGACAGCAAAAGCTCTCCAAACCGAAACAAAACCGCTTTTATCATTATATTTCCTCCGAATTTTTGCGGACTTGCCAAAATCCGCTCAGTATAATTTTAATCTTGCGACGCATAAAGCGTTTAACAGACATATTATAACATACCTTTTTGTTTTTCGCAACAAAAAATTTAAGCGGCGGCTTTCGCCGCCGCTTAAAGCGTTTTTTAGTTCTTAAACGGGTCAATGGTTATTTTGCCGTTATTATCAGCAAACGTCATAGTTGCAGTTGCGCCCGCTTCGTACACACCATTGTTGACTGTGTCTACTGTTAAATTGCTTGTTGTTATAATATCCGTATCAAAAGAGCTAAGCTCGATTTCCGGCTTTTTGTATGTTTTCATTGCTTTTCACCTCCGTAAAGTGTTTTTCGGGTCTTTGATGAAATCACGGCTCCTCGCCCGGAACTGGGTCAGGGCTTCCGGAGTATGATGACCCGAATCCAACCTTTGTCGCTGTACCCAGTATCTTTTCGCCGTTAGGCGCTGTTGCAAACGGTGTGATTGTAAACTCCTTAACATCAGCATACTTTACCTTGTCAAATACAAGATTTGCACCAAAGATATATTCGCTGCCAAACCTATCTTTGCCATATGTTTCTCTGTCAGCCTTTACACTTGTATAAACCGTTGTTGTCAGCGGTGTGTCTATTGTATCTTTGCCAATCTCTACCGTAAAGCCTACGTTCTTGTAATCAAGGTAGTTAATACCTGTAAAGAGTATAAGGAGCGGATTTCCGTCATCAGCCGTCATGCCTGTGAGAATTGCCACATCGCCAAATCCTTCGTTTCTTGCAACAACATTGTACAAGCCGTCTGTTTCTTCGACTGTATAGTCCTTATAAATATACTTATCTACGTTCTTATCACTGAATTTACCGCCGGTAACCTTCAAAGTAGGAATACAATTCTTTGTATAATCTTGTCCACTAGTCCAACAATATACATTGATTTTTCCTTTAATTGTATTTGACTCATTATTCTCAATTACGATCGTAGGCGTTTTATCATTATATCACCATAGTTGCTTGACAAAACATATCTCGCTTGCTTTCCACCCTCAGCTGTCATATTTTCTATTGTAAGATTTGCATAGTTTTGGATTACCATATATGTTGTATCTGCAAAAGTATCTCCTCGAACTGCATCATCTGTAACAATGATTTTACCATTTTTCATTGTTACATTCGCACCTTTTAACAGCTGAAAGCCATTTGTTTTCGAGCCACCCGAGCCAACTAAAATCTCATCAACAGTATATGTATGATTATCAAAATCAATTATAACTTCATTACCATTTTTTACAACAACGCCATCGCCGGACGCGTTACTAAGTAATTTTACTGTTTTATCATCAGATTTCGCAGCCGCGTCAACAGCCTCCTGCAATGATGAATACTTTGTATCACCAACCTGTGCAAATGGTATAGTCTGAACAGTATATGTGCCGTCATCATTTGCTACAGACTCATAACCATCAACAACAAAATTAGAAGTCTCACCCACTATTTCTTCCATATCGCTTTTTGCCGGGTCGTAACTTTTAAATGTGCCGCCGATAACATTCATTTTAGATGTTGACCCATTCTGTACATTCAAAGTCCACCTCGGTGTAACACTTTCAAAGTTACCGCCGGAAATATTGATTGTTCCGCCATCTGCCGCATAAATCAAATCATACTGAGTTTCTGTGCCATTTACTGACTGACTGTAATTACCACTTCTTATGTTGACAGTACCACCTTTAGCATATACCGCCATTGCAAAATGGTCCGACTTTTCGTTCTCTATCACTTTTCCGCTACCAACAATTGTCAGCTTACCGCCTGTTGTCGCACAAAATACACCAGTACTACTTGTAGCCGATACAGTTTTTCCGTTTAAATCAATTGCTACTGTTTTATTTGCTACTGTAGCTACTGCGCCTTTATTGTTAATATCAGCAATTATCGTAATTACATCACCGTCCGCTGCTTCGTGGAAACGTCAATAAAAATTTCTTGTACTTGCACAAATTATCTCCCGCTCACATAGGATAGTTAATATCCAAAACTTTTCGGGGGTAATTACATATGTTTGACTTTTTCGGTTCTGTTCTTCATTCCGTATTTTTTCTTATATCGTTCATATCGGGAAACAACGCCTTTCCAAAGCCGCTTTCTGCCCGTGAGGAGCGCGAATGTGTCGAGCGCATGGCAAACGGCGACATTGAGGCGCGCAACACGCTTATCGAGCATAACCTACGTCTTGTCGCGCACATTGCAAAGAAATACTCCGGCAGCGTCCGCGACAGCGAGGATTTAATCTCTCTCGGCACAATCGGACTTATCAAGGGGATAAGCAGTTATGACGCGTCAAAGGGAACGCGGCTCGCAACCTATGCCTCACGCTGTATTGAAAACGAAATTCTTATGCTCATGCGCAGCAACCGCAAAACGCAAGGCGACGTATCGCTCAACGACCCTATCGGCACCGACAAGGAGGGCAACCAAATTCTGCTTATGGACATCATTGGAACTGACGAGGAGGACGTCATAAAGGAAATTGACAGGAAAATGAATGTAAAAAAGCTCTACAGGGATATAAACGCGCTGCTTGACAAGCGCGAAAAGGAAATAATCTGCCTTCGCTACGGACTTATGGGGAACGACGAAAAGACCCAGCGCGAGATTGCCGACCTTCTGGGCATATCCCGCTCCTATGTGTCAAGAATTGAAACAAAAGCCATTTCAAAGCTGAAGGAAGGCTTTGCGCGCTGATTTTACCCTTTGGCGCGCCATCCCCGCCGTAACAGCAAAAACCTCAAACGCGGAAATCGGCGTTTGAGGTTTTTCAGGTTGTATATTCTATTCGTTTTCTTTGTATATCTCAAATACCGTTTCCGCGGTTTTAAGACCTTCCTCCAGCGACGGATATTTCCGCTCCGCTCCGCAAAGTGAGGAATAAAAGTTATTTATCAGGGTTTCGTGGCATTTGCCCCAATACCATTTTTCGCCGTCCGCTTTTTTGTCCGCGGCAAGCTCGCGCAGCTCGCCGTCACAAATCAGAAACAGGCGGCTGTAGGTATATTTCAGCACGGCGCGTTCAAGCTGAATTTCGACCTCAACCGGCGCGGACACCGCATAGGAATTTGTCGCATAGAACAGAACGCGCGCGTCGCTCTCTGTGAGCATAAACGCCTCGGCGGTGTCCTCGACCTCTATCACGTCTTTCAGTCCGCGGTTTGAGCAGTGCGACTTTACGCTTACAAAATCGCCGCAGAGGTAGCGCAGCAGGTCAAGGGTATGCAGCGCCTGATTGATAACCGCACCGCCGCCCTCCGTTGCGCGCCTTCCGCGCCATGCGCCGCTTTCGTAATACGCCTTGTCGCGCAGCCATGTGACCGCGCCCTTTGCGCCGATAACTTCGCCGTATTCGCCGCCGTCAATTATCCGTTTCATCTCGCGCACGCAGGGGTTAAGCCTGTTTTGCAGTACCGCACAGCAGCGCACCCTTCCGTCCAAGAAAACGCGTCTGACGCTTTCCGCCTCCGCCGCAAGCATTACCGCGGGTTTTTCCACCACGATATGTTTGCCCGCGTCATGAGCCTTTACAAGCATCTCGGCGTGCAGAAAATGCGGCGTGCAGATATGCACGGAATCAACGCTTTTGTCGCGTAAAAGCTCGTCATAGGACGAAAATATGCGCGTGCCGTGTTCGGCGTGTTCGCTTTCCGCCCGCCTTCGCGCGTTCGGGTCGGTATCGCACACGGCATACAGCCTTGAAAAGTCGCTTTTGGTTATTGCCGCCGCGTGAATCGGACCTATTGCGCCGTAGCCGACCACTGCTGCGTTCTTTCTGTTCACCGACTATCCCTCCAAAAATGATTTCAGATTGTTATAGCTGATTTCAAGGCTTTCAAACGGGTCGCGGCGGCAGATGTCCTGCTCCACAAACGCGTATTCTATATCCGAGTCAAGCACCTCATTTATAATTCCGCTCCAGTTGAGGTTGCCTTCCATTACCTCGCTCATGTGCTGTTCGTTGCCGATTATCTGCATATCCTTGAAGTGGATAAGCTCTATGCGGTTCTTATGTTTTCTGATAAAGTCAACCGGATCGGCGCCGCCCGACTGCACCCAAAACGTGTCGAGCATAAGCGTGAAGCACTCGGAATTTTCAAGCATTATTTCCATTACGGTTTTGCCGCCGACGCGCTGAAACTCCATTCTGTGGTTGTGGTAGGTCGTGCCTATCCCCTCGTTTTTCAGAGCCTTTGCGATTTTGTCGAAATCCTTTGCGAACTCCGCCGCGCCCTCGCCGTCACGGAAAAGCTCCATAGGCATCATACCCAGACCCGCATGGGTTGCGCCGATAATACGGTGTTCCTCCGCCACCTTCTCCGGGTTATCCTTAAAATCCGCATACGGAATATGCGTACAGATTATGCGTATTCCCGCGTCATCCGCCATTTTGCGCAACTCCTTTGCGTCGCCTATCGGCGCGCCGGAAAACTGAACAACCTCGTAGCCGATTTTGCGCACCTTGTTAAAGGTTTCGGCAATGTCCTTCGGTGTTTTCATATATTCGCGCACCGTGTAAAGCTGTGCGCCTATCTTCTTAATTGATTTTTCCATTTTTTATCTCCTTTCGCGCCGAAGCTCAGCCGAAAACGGCATTCCTAAGCATGTCGAATTTATGCCTTTTTGGGCGGGGGGCGGATTGCTTTTTTTCAAGCGGGCACACGGGAATTTCCCCGATATGCCCTGTGACTAAAAAAACATCCTTTTGAACGCTCGCCCCGCAAGGCGGCTGCCCGGCGAAATTATTTTATAAATTTACCATGTGAGCTTGCTTGTTGCTTCGCTTGTTTTCTTGACGTAGGTGGAATTTTTGATTTTATCCTGCAACAGCGCATAGAATTTGTCCTCGTCAATTTTTTCGGGATAAACCCAGTCCTCCGTCCATGCGGACATATGTATGCTGTTGGATATTGTCAGACCGAAGATTCCTTCCTCGCCGGGGGCAAGGAGCTTTTCGCCGTTTTCCACCGCGTTTATAAAGTTTTGGGTTATGCCCGCGTGCTGTTTGCCGCCGCTGCGGTCAACAGGGATTTCGCAGTTCCAGACCTCGGCTCTGCCGAACGGCTCTGTATTTTCCCTGTTAAAGTCGCGCTCGTCCGTTACCGCACGCTTAAAGGTGAGGTAATTGTTCTCGACCGTGATTTTACCGCGCGTGCCCGAGATTTCAAGGCGGTTTGTGCCGGGGACTTCCGCGGTACAAGTCACAAACAGACCGCTTGCGCCGTTTTTGTATTCCATGTATGCGGTCACATCGTCCTCGACCTCAATATCGTGGAATTTGCCAAAGCCGACAAATGAGCGGATTCGCTCCGGCATTCCGAGAATCCACCACCACAGATCAAGCTGATGCGGGCACTGGTTTATCAGCGCGCCGCCGCCCTCGGTACTCCACATTGACCGCCAGTCGCTTGAATTGTGGTATGCCTGCGGTCTGTACCAGTCGGTAATTATCCATACTGCGCGCTGTATTTCGCCCAGCTCGCCGCTCTTTACAAGTTCGCGCGTTTTTGCGTAAACGTCGTTTGTGCGCTGATTGTACATTATACCAAAGACCTTGCCGCTTTTCTCTGCCGCCGCATTCATCTCGCGCACCTGTTTTGTGTACACGCCCGCGGGCTTTTCGCACAGGACATGAAGTCCGTGTTTAAAGGCGCTGACCGCGATTTCCGTATGCGAGTAGT
>URZD01000092.1 GCA_900552305.1 uncultured Eubacteriales bacterium | reverse complement strand
GATGTAAATCAGGTGGCGGTATTCGGACCCAAGCAGGAATTGGTTGTTAAGGAGTTTAAGGTAGTGAACGAAGGCAACACGGAGGGAACGGCGGCGACAACATTCACTGCGGGCGAGAAACTTTCGGTTAAGGCAACAGCTGTGAACACCACCACAAGTGCGGAAAAGCTGAATGTAATTACCGCACTGTACAGCAGTGACGGCACGCTTATAGATGCAAAGGTTACAGCGAATAATGCCGCGATAAGCACGGCGGAGCAGAGCTTTGATACAACATTCGAGGTTGCGGAGGACGCTCGGAACGCTGCGGTCAAGGCGTTTGTCTGGACGGCGTCGGGCATGACGCCGCTCGGATATATCGACGGACTTACACAGGCTGATTCTTCAGAGATTTAAACATTACACGGCTTGCCCCTCCCTTTTTACAAAAACGGGAGGGGCAAAAAAGTCACAAAAGGGGCGGAAAGATGAGAAAAACGGGCGCTTTTTTAAAGAGGATAACAATTTTTGTTTTTGCTTACATATTTTTGGCGATGAGTAATATTGCGGTATTTGGAATTGATAATCAAAGCGCCGCCTATGAATGGGGAAATGTATTCCTCGGTGCAAACGGGTTTGTTACCGGAATGGCGGTTGATTCGACCGGCAGCGAGGTTTATGCACGAACAGACGTAGGAGGACTTTATAAATATGACAATGAATCCGGAAGGTGGACGCAGCTGTTTAACAGCTTGGGCAAGAGCAACAGAGGTCTGATGCAGGTAAGGTCGGTCGCAATCGACCCGAATAATTCCGACACGGTTTATGCAGCATGCGGCAACGGAACGGTTGATGATATATTGAAATCTACAGACGGCGGAAAGACATGGACGTTTTTAAGATTTAAAGAGAAAACAAACGGCGGCTGTTTTAAAGGAAACGGAACAACGGCACGTGTGACGGGAGAGTTATTGGCGATTGATCCTAAGAATACGGAAGTGATTTATGCGGGAACAACGGGAAACGGTGTGTTTGTCACAGACGACGGCGGCAACAGCTGGACTAAAATCGAGGAAATACCCGAAACGAGCGATATGAATTTGGGTAACGCGAGCAACAGCGGGGCAATTTCGTTTGTGTATATTGCGAATTCCGAAACGATAAACGGCAGGAGCGCGGAGGTATATGTGGGAAGTTTCGGAAACGGTATATACAAAAGCATTGACGGCGGACAAAACTTTACACTGATAACGGACGGCTATACGGGGAACAGAAATAACGGAAACCTTTCAGTCCCGTGTCGGGTGCAGAAAGTGGGAACAAAGCTGTATGCGTCATCGTATAAGCTCGGTGAGGCTGCTATGGGCGGATTTTTTGTTTATGAAAACGGCGAATGGACGGATATAAGTCCAAGCGGAAATCTGTACGGCGCGGCGGGATTTAACGCATTTTTGATTGATAAAAATAACGCGGAGAATATTTTGCTTGCGTCTGCGCCGTGGTCGGGTACACATAAAATCTGGAGCAGCGTGAACGGCGGAACAAGCTGGACTCTCAGAGGTGAGCCGGGAGATGTTTCCGCGCTTGTACGTGACCCTCGGAATGATAACGGCATTTATGCTCCTTACGGTGCGGGAATAAGATACATAAATAACTGTAACGATTTGTTCAGTGCTGAATATACGGGAAATATCAAGTATGCTTCGGCTGATAGCGGAATAGAGGAGCTTGTTTGCTCAAAGGTGGTTTCCGTTCCGAAGGCTGAAGGTGAAGATTCGCCTGAAGTGCTGATTCAGTGCTGGGACCACGGAATGATGAAGGTTGAAAATTACAGCTCCGGGGAAAAGGCGGAGGTGTCAAAGCCGCGGTTTCATTATGGCGGCGGAATTGACTATTGCGAGGAAAATCCTGCGTATATGCTCCGCTGCGGGCAGATAGGCAGTGCGGAGAGCGGAATGGCAACGGTCGCAATATCGGATGATTACGGAAACACCTTTACCGACAAATCATGGGATAACTGGAACGACGAATGGAACAGCTCAACAAATAGTTGGACAGCTAAAAACGAACCCGAAAATTGCTCTGTAACACAGACGAGCGACCCGAGCAGAGTAGGATGGAATCCTAACTTGAGGGTAGTGGACTGCGCGGTAGGTGCATCATACATACAGGGAAAGGATTATCCTGTTATTATGATCCACTCTGTCGGACACAGGAGCGTTCAGAATCCGGAAATAAATTCGGGCTATAAGCGCGGCAACGGCAGCGGAATTTATTATTCGCACGATAACGGTACTACATGGACAAAAACAGACGTTAAGGTCGAGCGGTGCAGCAGCGGCAGCTACTACAATAACATAAGCCTTGCGGCGGACAGGGTGGACGGGAATACCTTTTATTATGTTAATTCAAAGATTGATGTGGACAGAACATGGCTTGAGGTCACGCGTTACATGGACAAAGCTGCATGAAGGGGCGGCGAGCCGCTCTATATTTACGCAGTACAGCACTGTAAAGGCGTTGCCGTACAGACAGGGTGCGCTTTGGATAAAGGGAAAGAACGGCGTTATTTATACAAGCTATGATTACGGAAATACGCTTGAAGCGCTTGAAACAATTTCAAATGTAGAAAGCTTTGGCTTTGGTATAGGTGAAGAAAGCGGCACTCCGACGGCGTACGCTGTCGGTGAGGTCAACGGCAGCTATGGTGTGTATATGTCGGTCAATCTGGGCGAAAGGTGGATAAAAATAGGTCCGGAAGGCACTCCGACCAACAGTGCGATAGATGTATGCGGCGACAATAATGTATTCGGCAGAGTGTATGTTGCGTCGGGCGGAATGGGAACACTCTGCGGTGACGGAGCGCCGATAACCGAAAAAAATTCCGACTATGCGCCGGGTGACAGGCTGAAAATTACGGCTGTGATTGATAATACATTGGCAGACAGTGAAAGTGCGGTTATTATGGCGGCTTTTTATGATTTGAACGGACAGCTTGTTGATGTTTCAGACGGTGAATATGTTGTCGAGCCGGGAAAAAGAGAGCAGAGGCTCACGTTTGAGGTAACGGTTCCGAACTATGATTTTGCAACTGTTATGAAGGCGTTTATTGTAGATGATAAATCAAGTCTTATCCCGTTGCATGACAGCGTAAGACTTGTGGGCTGTGCCTATTAAAAGTACAGATTTATTATTTGCGGAGCAAAAATAGTATAATTCAGGAAATAGAATTGCATAGGAGGACAATAATGGAAAACTGGATTTTGAAATCAGACAGATTTAATATTAAAGGAAATAAAAAAAGAGAATCCTTATGGACGCAGGGAAACGGGTACATGGGAATCCGGGCCGTATTTGAGGAAAGGTATGTCGGTGATAAACGAACAACGCTGATTAACGGAATCTTTAATGCTCCGGTTGATGAAACACCGGAAATTGTGGCTTTGCCTGATGCTACCGGTTGTGAAATTGAGATTAACGGTGAGAGTTTTTCAATGCTTTACGGAAGGTGTGAGAATTATAATGCCTGCCTTGATATGAAAAGCGGTGAATTTAAGCGCAGCTTGAAATGGACATCTCCGAGGGGAGACAGCGTTTTACTTGAGTTTTCAAGGTTTGTTTCGGACACTAAAAAGCACATTTTTGCGCAGAGAATTGCGATTACGCCTCTTAGCGGAGATGTTGAAATAAAAATGGTTACCGGCATTGACGGAAAGGTAACAAACTCCGGAGTTCAGCATTGTTCCGACCCGCGAAAAAGTGTTTACAAGGATGAAATTGTCGGGTTGTATACGCGAACAGTTCAGTCGGGCGTTGAAATTGCCGTACACTACGGTCTGAAATACAGCAACAAGAAAAACAGTTGGGTTGATACGGACAGACGGGGTATCTATACACATTTGGTTTTTAATGCTCAACAGGGAAACAGAATTTGTGTTGAAAAGTTTATATCGTACACTTCGTCAAGGGATTTTGAATATAATCCGAGCTACGGAACGGCGGAGCAGGTTGCCGAAGCGGGCAAGGCATATTTGGCTGAAGCAATAGATATGGGATTTGACAAACTCTTTGAGGAAAGCAAGGCGTCGTGGCATAAATATTGGAAAGAGAATAAAATAACAGTTGAATGTAGGGATGACTTCATCGGTAAAGCCGTTATTTTTGCTCAATACCATTTATACATAATGGCGTCAGGGGAGGACAACAGGCTTGGGATAGGAGCAAAGGCAATGAGCGGCGAAGGGTACAAGGGACATTCCTATTGGGATACGGAGCTCTTTCTGCTGCCGTATTATATTTACAACGCGCCGAAAATTGCAAGAAATCTTCTTGAATATCGCTATAAGCTGCTTGATGATTCGATGAAAAAAGCAAAGGAGCTTGGGTATATCGGAGCGATGTATCCGTGGGAAAGCGCGTGGATAGATGATGGAGATGCCGCTGACAAATACTGCGGTGTTGATACTGTTACGGGAATGGTGAAAAGGCTTTGGTTTTCCGAAAAAGAAATCCATGTTACTGCCGCAGTTGCTTATGGAGTTTGGCATTATTATATGGCAACGCATGATGACGATTTTATGGAAAGGTGCGGCTTTGAAATAGTTGTGCTGACCGCTCTGTTTTGGACAAGCCGTGTTGAAAAGGTAAACGGAAGATATGAAATACTTGACGTTATCGGTCCGGATGAGTATAAGGGCAATGTAAACAATAATGCCTATACGAATTATATGGCTATGCACAACATGAGATATGCGGGACAGATACTCAAAAATTGCCCTGAAGCCCTATATGCTAAACTGAATAAGGAATACGGTGTTGAAGAAATAAAGAGAAGGATAGATGATGTTGTCGGGAATATTTATCTTCCGAAGGCAGAGGATGACGGGATTATTTCGCAGTTTGACGGCTGCAAAAATCTGATTGAGATTGATTTATCTCCGTATAAGAATATCAATAAGGTTGCAACAATTTTTGCGGATTTCGGAAATGATGAAATCTATGCAAGGCAGATGTATAAGCAGGCGGATTTGGTGATGCTGTTTTATTTGATGAGGGATATGTTTACCGATGAGGAAATTCGTAAAAATTATGTGTATTACGAGAAAAGAACGCTGCATGATTCCTCGCTCAGTATGTGCATACACTCTATTGTTGCGGCGAGATACGGAATGGATGATATTGCGGATGATATGTTTTACAAAGCCTGCTGTGTAGATTTGGGCGACAATACGGATAACTCCGATGAGGGCATCCACGCGGCGTCTTTGGGCGGAATATGGCTTATGATTGCGCAGGGATACGGTGGACTTGAAGTAAACGAAAAAGGATTGTTTGTTGACCCTATATTGCCGAACGGTTGGAGCGAATACTCGTTTTGTATCTATTACAAGGGTACAAGATTAAAAATTACGGTAAACGGCAGCGGTTGTATAATTAAAAGGCTATCGGGAGATGAGGTTTCGATATTTTTGAACGGAGAGGAAAAAACAGTATGATAAGTGCGGTTATTTTTGATTTGGACGGAGTTGTGGTTACAACAGATAAACTTCATTATTTGGCGTGGAAGGAGCTTGCCGAAAAAATAGGTATAAGGAATTTTACCGAGGCAGACAACATTCGCCAAAGAGGCGTCAGTCGGATGGAGTCGCTTGAGGTTCTTCTTGAAAAATCCGATAAATGTTATACAAAAGAGGAAAAAATCGCTTTAGCCGATGAGAAAAACAGGCGGTATGTAAAGCTGCTTGAAACTCTTTCCGAAACTGATGTTCTGCCCGGAGTAAAAGAATTTATTGCTTTTTTAAAGAAAAAGAGCATAAAGACCGCGATAGGCTCGGCAAGCAAGAACACATATACCATTTTGGAGAAAATCAAGATGACGGAAATGTTTGATGCTGTAAGCTGCGGTTTGGATATAACCAGGTCCAAGCCTGATCCGGAAGTGTTTTTGATTGCGGCGGAAAAACTCGGGATACAACCTGAACGTTGTCTTGTCGTAGAGGATTCCGACGCGGGTATCACTGCGGCAAAGGCGGCAGGAATGTATGCGCTTGCTGTAGGGGCAGCAAAGAATAATTCTAAAGCGGATTTTTCAGCGGAATCGATAGAAACTGCTTTAAGATTCAAGCTGCATGGTTGTTGTGAAGGATGAAACAGCAGATTTTGGCTGTGAAGCAAGATATGAAGGACTGATTGCAGCGCTGCGGTGTAAGTATTACATATCATTTTGGAGGTCGTATAAAATTCAAGGTTAACTTGATAATTACGTATAACAGTCCCTAAAGTCCAATTCTGACTTTAGGGACTGAAATCTTTTGGAGTTTGTTTAAAACATTTCTATTCTTTCATTCCCATAAAGAACGTATTTCGGCTTACAGGTTTGTTCTGTATTGAATCGAGCGCTTCACCGAAATTAGTAATTTAAGGAGAATGCCGCAAAGCCATATGTGTCAAGGCTTTGCGGCTGTTTGGTATAACAATGAAAATAATAGCTTTTTATAAAAATTACGCCTTTTTATAACCCCAGTGACTTCCGATTCGCACCTTAACAACAATACCGAATTTAACGGCTTCGGATAAGATTCTTGTTGCGGTTGCGGAGGAAACCGACAGAAGCGATTGAACATCGCTGTTTGTAATATATTCGTTGCTCTTTAAAAACTCGCATATCATATCTGTGCGTGATTTTCTCTTTGATGATGTTTTGGTGTGCAGCTCTTTCAGCGCCGTTTTTATGACCGACAGCATAAACTCGATAAACACGGTCGATTCTGCCTGTGCATTTGACAGGTTTATTGCTTCATAGTATTTATCCTGATTGTCATGTATAATTGACTCAATCGGCAGCCATGCAAAAACAGCATTCCACTGTGAAAGGAGCAAGGTGTGCCACAGTCTGCCGCAGCGTCCGTTCCCATCCGAAAAAGGATGAATTACCTCAAATTCATAATGAAAAACACAGCTTTTAATAAGCATATGAAGATTGGAGCTTTTTGTCCATTCAAGCAATTCCTCAACAAGTTGCGGGACATATTGCGGAAGTGTGCCGAAATGAAGTATTTTTCCGTTCTTGTCAACAACACCCACAGGCTTTGAACGAAACTCCCCCGCCTCAGATACCAAACCGCGCATCATAATTTCGTGCGCTTTTAACAGGTCGCAAATACTATACGGGTTAAGCATATCCATATGCTCATATATTTCATAAGCATTTTTAACCTCGGCAATGTCCTTTGGTGGTGCAAGCACACGTTTGCCGGATATCACTGCCGATACCTGTTCTATATCCAAAGAGTTTTGTTCGATAGCGAGTGATGAGTAGATTGTGCGTATTCTGTTTGTTTTTCTAAGCTGCAGATTTTGCCTGCCGCTGACGCTGATTTTTCCAACATCTTCGCATATCTCTGCAATATCCGATATCATTTGCTCCGTTACTACAAACGGCGGCTTTTTATTTTTCACAACGCTCACCTCACAGTTTTAGTATAGCATATTGCTTTTCATAAATCAAGTCATAAATCATTTTTACACGTATTTTGATAGATGAAAATTTGCTATATTAACTTCAGGTATTCATCGAGCTGTTTTTCTTCCAAATCTGCGATGAAGTCTGCAAACGGTTTTAAATCACCGCCGGCAGCATATTGTTCCAATGCGTTGTAGTAATCAAGGCGGGTATTTTTATCAACTGACACAGGAAGAAAGCTATGCAGCATTAACTGATAATTCATAAGAAGTCTGCCTGTGCGGCCGTTTCCGTCTATAAAAGGATGAATACGCACAAACTCTGCATGAGTCCATGCCGCAAGCTCTATTGCGTTTAAGTTTGTTTGGCATTTTAAATCCTCATAGAAGTTTTTAATCTGTATATACATTTCGTTTCCCGCAGGCGGAGTGAATCCCGCTCCGCTGATTCGTACCTCTTGGTTTCTGTATATGCCGCCTGTAATTATATTTTCCGTGAGAATTGCATGAAGGTCCTTGACAATATTTTCTGTCAGCGGCTTGTTATTCTTAATACATTTTTTCACATATACATAGGCTTTTTTGTGGTTAATGACTTCATAGATTTCACAAAGCTCCTTGCCGCCGACAGAGACGCCGTCCTCCAGGACCAATTTCGTTTCCATAAGGGTAAGCGTATTTCCTTCTATAGCCGTGGAATTGTGAGTAAACCGCAATTCAAAGTCTTTTTCATAAGATGAAAGGGTAACAGAACTTATTTTCGACTTATTATTGTCATATTTAATTTTTTTCTCTGAAATTCTTTCAAAATTCATATGGTTATCCCTTTCTCACTGTAAATTATCATACTGTTATTATATACGATAATATCATAAGAGTCAATGTTTTTCTGAAAGTTTACCTCTCCACACATTCATCAATATATTTATCGAGTGACTTTTTTGGAATTTTCCATACCCGACCTATGCGAAAG
>URZD01000091.1 GCA_900552305.1 uncultured Eubacteriales bacterium | reverse complement strand
GTCAAGGAACTTGCCTGCGTCATCTCTGGAGAAGCCGTAGGTCATCTGTGTAAGGTCGTTTGTACCGAAGCAGAAGAATTCAGCCTCTTTTGCAATGTCGTCAGCCGTGAGCGCAGCTCTCGGAATCTCAATCATTGTACCAACCTCATATTCAAGGTCTGCGCCTGCGTTCTTGATTTCCTCGTCAGCGGTTGCAACAACGAAGTCCTTAACGTACTTCAGCTCCTTAACCTCACCGATAAGCGGAATCATGATTTCCGGCTTGATTGCCCAATCAGGATGTGCCTTCTTAACGTTGATTGCGGCACGGATTACGGCTCTGGTCTGCATCTTTGCGATTTCAGGATATGTTACAGCAAGACGGCAGCCGCGGTGACCCATCATTGGGTTGAACTCGTGGAGCGAGTCGATAATGTTCTTTATTGTTTCAACGCTCTTGCCCTGAGCAGCAGCGAGAAGCTCAATGTCCTCTTCTGTTGTCGGAACAAATTCGTGGAGCGGCGGATCAAGGAATCTGATTGTAACCGGGTTACCCTCAAGAGCCTCGTAGAGCTTCTCGAAATCGCCCTGCTGCATCGGAAGAATCTTCTCCAGCGCCGCTTCTCTTTCCTCAACCGTGTCGGAGCAAATCATTTCTCTGAACGCGTCAATTCTGTTGCCCTCAAAGAACATATGTTCTGTACGGCAAAGACCGATACCCTCGGCGCCAAGCTCGCGAGCCTTAGCTGCGTCAGCCGGCGTATCCGCGTTTGTTCTTACCTTCATTGTTCTGTATTTGTCAGCCCATGACATGATTCTGCCGAAGTCGCCGCCGATTGAAGCGTCAACAGTCGGGATAATTCCGTCATAGATGTTACCTGTCGAGCCGTCGAGAGAAATCTCGTCGCCCTCGTGATAAACCTTGCCCTTGAGCTCGAACTTCTTGTTCTCCTCGTCCATTTTGATTTCGCCGCAGCCGGAAACGCAACAGGTACCCATTCCGCGTGCAACAACGGCAGCGTGTGAGGTCATACCTCCGCGAACTGTCAGGATACCCTGTGCAGCCTTCATACCCTCGATGTCCTCGGGTGATGTTTCAAGTCTTACAAGAACAACCTTCTCACCGCGAGCCGCCCATTCCTTAGCGTCATCGGCAGTGAATACTATCTTACCGCAAGCAGCGCCGGGCGATGCGCCGAGCGCCTTTGCCATCGGCTCAGCCGACTTAAGAGCCTTTGCGTCAAACTGCGGGTGGAGAAGTGTGTCAAGGTTTCTCGGGTCGATCATTGCAACTGCTTCCTTCTCGGAAATCATGCCCTCGTCAACGAGGTCGCAGGCAATTTTAAGAGCGGCCTGTGCTGTTCTCTTACCGTTTCTTGTCTGGAGCATATAAAGTTTGCCGTTCTCAACGGTGAACTCCATATCCTGCATATCTCTGTAGTGGTTTTCAAGATTCTTGCAAACCTCTGTGAACTGTGCGAATGCCTCCGGGAACTTCTCTGCCATCTGTGCGATAGGCATAGGAGTACGAACGCCGGCAACAACGTCCTCGCCCTGTGCGTTTGTAAGGAACTCGCCCATGAGCTTCTTCTCGCCTGTTGCGGGGTCTCTTGTGAATGCAACGCCTGTGCCGCAGTCATCACCCATGTTACCGAATGCCATCATCTGTACGTTTACAGCGGTACCCCATGAATACGGGATGTCGTTGTCGCGGCGGTAAACGTTTGCGCGCGGGTTATCCCATGAACGGAATACCGCCTTAACAGCGCCCATAAGCTGTTCCTTCGGGTCTGTCGGGAAGTCTTCGCCGATTTTTTCCTTATATTCAGCCTTGAACTGACCTGCAAGTTCCTTGAGGTCGTCAGCGGTAAGCTCAACGTCCTGAGTTACGCCTCTTTTTTCCTTCATTTCGTCTATAAGCTGCTCGAAGTATTTCTTACCAACCTCCATAACGACGTCGGAGTACATCTGGATAAATCTTCTGTAGCAGTCCCAAGCCCAGCGCGGGTTGCCCGATTTAGCAGCGATTGCCTCAACAACCTCCTCGTTAAGACCGAGGTTAAGAATGGTGTCCATCATACCCGGCATGGAAGCTCTTGCGCCCGAACGAACGGAAACGAGGAGCGGATTCTCCTTATCGCCGAATTTCTTGCCGCAGATTTCTTCCATCTTTGTGATGTGTTCCATAATCTGCGCCTGGATGTCATCATTGATTTTTCTGCCGTCCTCATAATACTGAGTGCAAGCCTCGGTAGAAACGGTAAAACCCTGCGGTACAGGAAGACCGAGCTTTGTCATTTCGGCAAGGTTAGCGCCCTTGCCGCCCAGAAGCTCACGCATTGTAGCGTCGCCCTCGCTGAACAAGTAAACGAATTTTTTCATTAAAAATTTCCTCCTTAAAATGTGTATCAAAGTTAATTATTTGTAAAAGTATTTTGCTCGGACAGGCGAGAAATTAAACGCTTTGTCCGATAAAGGCTGATTTTTCGGCTGCTTTGAAACAAAACAACCCGATTTTGCAATGCGGATTTTTGGTTTCGGCAAAGACCGATTCGGTCAGGCGCACGGGAATCAAACCCCGATATTCCTAAAAATCGGAGAGCCTGCCGCTGCGCAGTTCGCGGAAGAAACGCTTCATAAGCTCGGAGCATTCGTCCTCCAAAATTCCGCCCTCGCAGTTCACATAGTGAAAAAGTCCGTCCGTATGCGGTATGTCAAAAACCGAGCCGACCGCGCCGCCCTTCGGACTGTACGCGCCGAAGTACAGATTTTTTATCCGCGCCTGGACTATTGCTCCGCAGCACATTATGCACGGCTCAAGTGTGACATAGAGGTCACACATATGCAGCCGCCAGCCGCCGAGCTTTTTGCACGCCTTGCCGATTGCCGAAAGCTCGGCATGACAGAGTACGTTCTTTTTCGTTTCGCGCAGGTTGTGCGCGCGTGAAATTATTTTGCCGTCGGCAACGATAACCGCGCCGATAGGCGTTTCGCCTTTTTGTCGTGCTTTTTCAGCCTCACGCAGTGCGGCTGACATGAAAAATTCTTTATCATTCATAGCAAAACGGAAAATAGCACAAAAAACTTAACGATCCTTTTCCTAAAAAATTCAGAAAAAGTCCGAAGTTTTTGTGCGCTGCTGTTTTTATATTCAAATCAAGCCTACTGAATATACGGCTTCAGCTCCGAAACAAGGTCTTCACAGTTGTCGTTGTGAATTTCAACCTTAATGGGCTTGCTGAGGTCAAGACTGAAGATGCCCATAATTGATTTCGCATCAACAACATATCTGCCCGATGTAAGATCGATTTCATAATCATATTTGCTTACGGTATTAACAAAGTTTTTAACATCGTTAATAGAGCTTAACAAAATCTGAAAAGTATTCATAGAAAAAGCCTCCATTTATAAAAAAATTTAACTTACGGATATATTATATAATTTTTTCTTGCATTAGTCAATAAAAAAGTGTATAATTTTATTACAAATTTTTTGTCAATATAATTGTTAGAATTGGAAGTTTTGAAAAATGAATGTTAGATTTATTACACTTGGCTGCAAAACAAATTTTTACGAGAGCCAGTCAATTGCGGAAATGTTCCGCGAGGCGGGCTACGAAATAGCCGAAAGGGGTGCGGCGGACATATATGTAATCAATACCTGTACCGTTACGGGAACGGGTGCGCAGAAGTCGCGCCAGCACATCAGAAAGGCTAAAAAGGAGAACCCGGGCGCGGTAATAGCGGTGACCGGCTGTTATGCGCAGACCGAGCCGGAGGCGGTAAAGAGCCTTCCCGAGGTTGACGTCATGGTCGGCACAAGCGGCAGACGCAGAATAGTGGAGCTGTGCGAAAGGGCGCTGAAGGGCGAAAAAACGCTTGTGTGCAGCGATATTATGAAGGAGCGGGAGTTTGAGGAGCTTGCGCTCACGCCGTCCCAAAGCCGCATCCGCGCGAATATAAAGATTGAGGACGGGTGCAGCAACTTTTGTACCTACTGTATCATACCGTATGCGCGGGGTCCCGTGCGTTCGCGCAGCCTTGAAAGGATAGTTGAGGAAACGCGGCTGCTTGCGGGTCACGGCTACGCGGAGGCGGTGCTGACAGGAATACACATCGGCTCGTACGGAAAGGATTTGAAAAACGGACTTGGACTTATCGACGTTGTCGAGGCGGTTTGCGGGGTGGAGGGCATCAGCCGCGTGCGGCTCGGCTCGATTGAGCCGATGACGGTTACGGAGGACTTTGTCGCTCGTGCAAAAAGGCTTGATAACCTATGCCCGCAGTTTCACCTGTCGCTCCAAAGCGGGTGCAGCGAAACGCTTGCGCGGATGAGAAGGCGCTATACGGCGGAGGAATACGCACAGGCGGTGGAAAGGCTGCGCGGCGCGTTCCCGGACGCGTCGTTTACAACCGACCTTATGGTGGGATTCCCCGGCGAGACGGACGCGGAGTTTGAAAAATCGTATGAATTTTGCAAGGGCATAGGCTTTATGCATATGCATGTTTTCAAGTATTCAATACGAAAGGGAACTGTCGCGGAGAAAATGGAAAATCAGATCTCCGAGCAGGTCAAGGAGGAGCGCAGCGAAAAAATGATTGCGCTCTCGGAGAAGATGCAAAATGATTTTTACGGAAAATTCCGCGGTCGCGAGATGGAGGTACTGATTGAAAAACGCGTAAAAAGCGGGAAATTCCATGCCACAACTGCGAACTATATGGACGTTTATGTTGACGCGGACGAGAGCATGGAGGGAAAAATCATAAAGACGGTTATCGAATAAAATAATGTATCGGTCGGTTTGGAAAAAGCGGAAGTGACGGCGGCAACGGTAAATGCGCGCCGAGCGGAGCTGCCACAGCCGCGAGAATTGCCGCAAAATTGTTACAGAAAACGCTGCGGCAGCAACTTGACCGACATACTCAACGCTGTTTTGCGCAGCCGTGTCCGCAAAAATCCGAAACGGCTTATAAAATAAACAACCCGACCCGCGGAGCACAGACCCCGCGGGTCGGGTATTTTTTATCCAAAAATATTTTTTGCAGAAGAATTTATGACAAAATCGCTTTGTCGCTTGCAAATTCGTCTCCGCTTGCCTTGGTAAACATTTCAAGCAGTGCGGTTACGGTAAGACCCTTCTTTTCCTCGCCGGAAATGTCGAGAATTATCCGACCCTCGTGGAGCATGATAAGGCGGTTGCCGTATCTTATCGCGTCACGCATATTATGCGTAATCATGAGGGTTGTGAGCTTGTCCTCCTCAACGATTTTCTCGGTTATTTTCATAACCTTTGCCGCGGTTTTGGGGTCAAGAGCCGCCGTATGTTCGTCAAGCAGCAACAGCTTTGGCTTTTGCAGGGTAGCCATAATCAGCGTAAGAGCCTGTCTTTGTCCGCCGGAGAGCGTTCCCACCTTAGCGGAAAGCCTTGTTTCCAGACCGAGGTCAAGCTCCTTCAGCTTTTCACGGTACAGCTCGCGCTCCGCCTTGGTTATCCCCGCGCGGAGAGTGCGGCGTTTGCCGCAGCGTGACGCAAGCGCGAGATTTTCCTCAATCTGCATACTTGCGGCGGTGCCTGTCATCGGGTCCTGATAAACCCTGCCGAGGTACACGGCGCGCTTGTGCTCGGGGAGGTAGGTGACGTTTATTCCGTCAAGGAGTATCTCGCCGGAGTCGGGCAGCCATGTGCCGCATATCGCGTTCTGCATGGAGCTTTTGCCTGCGCCGTTGCCGCCGATTACCGTAACAAAATCGCCGTTGTTAAGCGTGAGCGAAAGGTTGTCAAGCGCTACCTTTTCGTCTATTGTCCCCTTATTGAAGGTCTTTGTCAGATTATGAATTTCTAACATTTGCCGCACCTCCTTTTGACGCTCCGCGTTTTTGCGAGAGCTTTTCTTTTAAATACGGAATACCGAGGAATACCGCAACGACTACCGCCGAGAACATCTTCAGCATATCCGTGTCAAAGCCAATGAATATAATTGTCTGGTACACCAGATAGTATATTACAGCGCCCACCGTTACGCCGACGAGCTTTATTGCAAAGTTGGGCGGCAGCTTGCTGACAACCGCCTCGCCGATGACAACGGCGGCAAGACCGATAACGATTGCGCCCCTGCCCATATTAACGTCCGCATAGCCCTGGTACTGGCAGAGCAGCGCGCCCGACAGCGCGACAAAGCCGTTTGAAATCGCAAGCGCGATAACCTTTGTGGTGTTGGTGTTGATACCCTGAGCGCGGCTCATAACCGGGTTGGAGCCTGTGGCGCGGATTGCGCAGCCAAGCTCCGTTCCGAAGAACAGATAGAGCGCCGCAACAGATACCGCCGCAAAGATAACGAGTACAATCAGCGCGGAGGAAATATCCATCTGCGACAGAAGTACGTCCGCGCTCCTTGCGGATAAAACCTGGTTTGCCTTGCCGAGGATTTTGAGGTTAGCCGTCCACAAAACCATCTGTGTAAGAATACCTGAAAGGATTGCGGGGATGCCGAGCAGGATATGGAAAAGTCCCGTAAGAATACCCGCGAGCGCGCCCGCAAGGAGCGCGCAGAGAATTGCAACCCATGTGTTTACTCCGGAAATCATGAGCATTGTGCAGACTGCCGCGCCGGTACATATCGAGCCGTCAACGGTCAGGTCGGCAAAGTCAAGTATTCTGAACGTGATAAACACGCCTATTGCCATAATTCCCCATATGATACCCTGCGCAGCCGCGCCGGGCAGGGAGGATAGTAAGTTCATTGTATTTGCACCGACCTTTCGTTACTTAAGCGGCTCGTAGCCTTCGGGAGGCGTTATGCCAAGCTCCTCACAGATTTCGGGGTTGTAGAGCTTTGCCGCGTCCGCATACTCAATCGGCATATCGGAAATTTTTGCCTCGCCCGTGAGGATTTTAGCAGCCATTTCGCCTGTTTTGTAGCCGAGGTCGCGGTAGCTGATTGAGAGCGTCGCAACGCCGCAGCCTTCGCAAAGACCCTTTTCGCCGGCGATTACCGGTACCTTTGCGCTTCTTACGATGTTGCCGATTGTGGACGCGCACGACGCCGCGGTGTTGTCGGTCGGAACGTAGATAACGTCGCTTGATGAGGCTGCGGTTGTCGTAACCGACGCTATATCGTTGGAATCGCTGAAGGAGTAGCGGGTACAGGTGATGTTTTTCTTTTTGAGGTTGTCCTCTATAACCTTTACCTGGTATTCTGAGTTAGGCTCCGCGGAGCAGAAAAGAAGTCCTACTTTCTTTGCGTCCGGGAACAGCTCGCAAATCATGTCCGCCTGCTTGTCGAGGGGGGCGAGGTCGGATGTGCCGGAAACATTGCCGCCGACCGTGCCGCTGAAATCCTTAAGACCGAGAGCCACGCCGTATTCGGTAACGGACGTACCCAGAATCGGGATTGTCTGAGTTGCGTTGTATGCCGCCTGGAGCGCGGGGGTCGCGTTTGCAAGGATAAGGTCAACCTTCTTTGAAACAAAGGAGTTGACGATAGTGCTGCACATTGCGCTGTCATTGGACGCGTTCTGTTCGTCAAATACTACCTTGTCCTCGCCGAGCTTTTCAACAAGAGCCTCTTTAAAGCCCTGCGTCGCCGCGTCAAGGGCGTCATGCTTAACGGGCTGGCATATGCCGATGGTGTAGGTGTCCTTTTTGCCCGAGCAGGACGTGAGCGATACGCATGATGTTACCGTGAGCGCCGCCGTGAGTACGGCGGCAAGGATTGAATGTTTTTTCTTCATTTTGGTTTCCTCCGATTTTAAAATTTTTTTCGGTTTAACGGAATGACTGTTGTTTGCCAATAAACAAAAAATCCGTATGGATTTGCGATCCATACGGTTATTTTTTAAACAAGCCTGCTTTATTTTGAAGAACAAGCAAAGTGTTGTTTTAAAGGTAAATCCGTTTTGCGGCATCACAAATCGCTCTTACTTTTTTTGCATAAAAGTAAAAGTAGTAATAATATCGACCTGCAAACGCAAAACGTGCTGATGTCATAACCCTGCCGTTCCCCTTTCCGAAAACTTCGGGTAAATGATACCATAAAACAGGAAAAATGTCAAGAGCTTTATTAGAATTTGTGTTGCGGGCGGGATTTTTCAAAAAATTTTTTTTGAAATAACTACAATTATAATTTTATTATTAAATCTTCGCCAAAAAATATTCACTGCGGAAAATTTTTTCAAAAAAGGGGTTGACAAATCAAAAACCATGGTGTATAATGCGAAACATAAAGGCAAGGATGCCGAAAGGGAACAACTCCCTTATCAGTTATCCTTGCCTTTTTATTTTTTCTAAGGAAAGGTTGATAAATATGGTAACAGTACCGGAAATGTTTGGAAGTAACGTATTTGACGACAGACAGATGAAAGCAAGGCTTTCGGCGAACGTATATAATTCTATCAGAAAAACCATTGAAGAAGGCAAACAGCTTGATATCTCCATGGCAAACGCAGTAGCGGCCGCGATGCGCGACTGGGCGGTT
>URZD01000090.1 GCA_900552305.1 uncultured Eubacteriales bacterium | reverse complement strand
CGCCTACCTCGCGCAGGAACTCGATATAATTTTGATTAAGGAGCCAATCCGCATTGTTGACCATGATCGCCTTGCCGTCGGAGAAGTCGATAAACTTTGACATCTGCTCCTTAAAACGGTCGGCATTGTGCTGTATCGTTTCCTGACTTATCATCGGGCGCATATCCGCCTTTCCCGTTGGGTCGCCGACCATTGTAGTGCCTCCGCCTAAGAGTATAATCGGTCTGTGTCCCGCGTTCTGCATATGCTTCATTACTATAAGCTGCATAAAATGACCGATGTGCAGGCTGTCAGCCGTCGGGTCAAAGCCTATATAAAATGTTATCTTCTCGTTGTCAAGCAGCTTTTTGATTTCCTCCTCATGAGTCATCTGCGCAATCAGTCCGCGCTCCTTCAGTGTTTCGTATACGTTCTTCATTTTTTCCTTCCGTTTCCCTTCTGTTTATTTTCTTATAATTGACTTTAGGTTAATGCTTTTGGCGCTATCTGCTAAGCGCACGCAGCTTTTCAACAGCCGCGTCAAGCGCTGCGCGGTCTACCGTAAACTCGGCGTTTTCGTTTCCGTTTTCAAACACCGCATAGCTGTTTTGACCCGCCGCCGCAAGGCTTGTCTTCTCGCGCTTTCCGTCCGCGCCCTTCACCTCAACCTGTATATCGGCGGTATTCTCAATATCCTTCGGAGCCTCGCCGCTTATGCTTATTTTCTCAATATCGGCTATAATTTCTTCAAAACCCGGCGCAGGAATCTCCGCACCGTTCATGAGGCTTTTTCCGCCCAAATATGAAAGCTCAAAGCTCTCACCGGCAGTCTTTACGATGACAGTTTCAATTTTCTCCGCGTCCATGCCGACAAAATTCGCCCGAACCAGATAAAACGGCTCCGTGCCGAGGAAATCCAGCTGTGCCGAATTTACCGTAAACACGTTATTTTCGCCCTTTTTCTGCGCGTATACAAGTCCGCCGCTGTTCTTTCCGATATAAAGAGTTGCTTCGGTCATGTCCGCCGCCCCTTTTGTAACTGCTCCGACCGTCAGAGTTGACCGCGAACTCTCGTCAAGACCGTAGCTTTTCATATTCTTTGAAGGGCTGTCAATAAATCTTGCGACTTTTATATTCGGAATATTTACAGCTATAAGCTGTCCGAATTTTTCCGCGTCAACCGCCCTTTTGTACGGCTTTATCATTGTATAGTGCAGCATGGCGGATTTTTCGTCCGCCTTTTTCTCCGCATTCTCGCCGACCTTGACTTTCTCCTCCGTCTCGCACTTTATTTCAATATCCTCCTCGCCCGGCGAGGAATATTCAAAGCTGACTATTTTCCCTATGTCGCCGAACACCGCCACAACAGAAAGCTGTTCCTTTGTCGGCGTAAGAATATCGCGGAGCGAGATATTCATTGTATAAATCCCGTCCGCAGCGTTAATTCTGAAAGCGCAGCTTTCCTTATGTGTTCCCAAAAACTCCGTCCTGTATTCCGCTCCGTTTTTCAGCTTTACCGAAAACGTCTTTTCTGCCGTTCCCGACTCGGTTTTGAATCTTTTCAGCTCCGATTCGGAAATCTTTTTCAGCGCGGTAATCCTTGACGCCGCATTTATAAGCGATTCCGCCTTTTCGTTGTCAACGACCGCGCCGCCGTCATCCGTGAACGCCCAGCCTTCGCCGTCTCTTTTTATCTCATAGCTGTCGTCCGAGCCGCCGCCCGACACAGTATAGCTTATTATGTCCGCGGGCATACAGGCAAAAACCTCAACGCCGCGGCTGTTTTTTTCCTCATTTGATTTCTTATAGATATATACGCCACAACAACCACCCACAAGCAGAAGTATTACTATTGACCAAAGTAACACAAGCGTCTGCTTTTTCATTCCATCTCCTCCTTCCGCGAGGTACAGGACGCGGCTCAAACACGCCGCATGGCACGGCGGAGCCGCATCCGACCCGTCCGCAGTACATTTTTTATTCCTCTATGTCCAGTTTCAGCGAAAGCTCCTTCAGCTGAATATCGTCAACAACATCCGGAGAATTTGTCATAAGCTCCGCCGCGGTCTGCACCTTCGGAAACGCGATAACATCGCGGATTGAATCGCAGCCCGCCATTATCATAACCAGTCTGTCAAGTCCGTATGCCATTCCGCCGTGCGGAGGTGTGCCGTACTTGAACGCCTCAAGCAGGTAACCGAATCTTTCCCAAGCCTGCTCCTTTGTAAAGCCGAGCTTTTCAAACATTTTCTGCTGCAGCGCCGTATTGTAAATTCTAAGGCTGCCGCCGCCGATTTCCGTACCGTTGAGTACTATATCGTAAGCCTTCGCGCGTACCGCCGCCTGGTCAGTATCAAGAAGGTCTATATCCTCGTCCATAGGCGCGGTGAACGGATGGTGCATTGCCATATACCGTCCCTCCTCCTCGGAATACTCAAAGAGCGGGAACTCAACAACCCAAAGGAAGTTGAATTTTGTCTTGTCAATCATGTCAAACCTGTTCGCAACCTCGATACGCAGTGCGCCAAGGGCATCATACACCACGCTGTTTTTGTCCGCAACAATCAGAATACCGTCGCCCGGCTGTGCGTCCGCCTTCTTTAAAATTTCGTTTACCGTATCTTCGTCAAGGAACTTTGTTATCTGCGAACGCAGTCCGCCCTCCTCGACAACAATCCACGCCATTCCCTTTGCACGGTAGGTCTTTACGAACTCGGTAAGACTGTCAAGAGTCTTTCTTGTCAGTGACGCGCCGAGTCCCTTCGCGTTTATACATCTTACGCTGCCGCCGTTTTTAACAGCGTCCGTAAACACCTTAAAGCCGCAGTCCTTCACCTCGTCCGAGATGTCGACAAGCTCCATTCCAAATCGCGTGTCCGGCTTGTCTGAGCCGAAACGGTCCATTGCCTCCTTGTACGGAAGTCTTAAAAACGGCGTTTTTATGTCAATGCCCAGCACCTCGCCGAACACCTTTTTTATGAACCCTTCGTTAATCTCTATAATAGTGTCAATATCAACAAACGAAAGCTCCATATCCATCTGTGTAAACTCCGGCTGTCTGTCCGCTCTCAAATCCTCGTCACGAAAACAGCGCGCAATCTGAAAATATCTGTCATATCCCGCAAGCATAAGCAGCTGCTTATACTGCTGCGGCGACTGCGGCAGCGCATAAAACTTTCCCGGGTGAACGCGGCTCGGAACAAGATAATCGCGCGCGCCCTCCGGCGTACTCTTTGTAAGTATCGGAGTTTCAAGCTCCATAAATCCCTGCTCGTCAAAATAATCTCTTGCGATTTTTGCCACCCTGTGCCGCATAACCATGTTACGCTGCATATCCGGACGGCGCAGGTCAAGGTATCTGTATTTAAGGCGCAGCGCGTCGTTCGTATCAATTCCCTCCTCGATGTAAAAAGGCGGCGTTTCCGACTCGTTCAGTATGCGGATTTCCTCCGCCATAACCTCAATCTCGCCCGTTTTCATGTCGGGGTTGATGTTCTCTTTTGTTCTTTTTGCAACCTTGCCGCGTACGGCAAGCACATATTCCGAGCGCACCCGCTCCGCCTTCTTAAAAACCTCTCTGTCCGTTTCATCGTTAAACGAAATCTGTACGATTCCCGTTCTGTCCCTGAGCGTGAGAAATATCAATCCGCCGAGAAGTCGGTTTTTAGCCGTCCAGCCTGTAAGCACGACCGTTTTACCCTCGTCCGCGGCTGTCAGCTCTCCGCACATATGTGTTCTTTTCATGCCCTGCATTGTTTCCATTTTTCTTTTATCTCCCTTTCTCATGTGCCGCACTTTGCGGTATATTCATCTGCGGTATTACGTTTTTTGACCTAATTTTGTTCTTTTCTCACTGCTGCAAGCACCGACTCCGCATCAAGCGAAATTTCGGTCTGCTCACCGTTTTTCATGTTCTTCAGAACAGCCTTTTTCTCGCACATCTCGTTCTCGCCGATAACCGTGCTGAACGCCGCGCCGAGCTTGTCGGCGTATTTCATCTGCGCTTTAAGGCTGCGCCCGCACAAATCCTGCTCCGCACGAACTCCGTTTTTGCGCAGCTCGTAAATCAGCTTTTGCACGCAGCCTTCTGCCTCGCTGCCCATTACGGCAACAAACAGCTCCGGCGAATCCTCGCCGCCCGCACGGTCAAGTCCCTGTGCGCGCATAACAAGCACAAGCCGCTCGATTCCCGCGGCAAAGCCTATGCCCTCCGCCGGCTTGCCGCCAAGCTGCTCCACCAGACCGCTGTAGCGTCCGCCGCCGCACACGGTCGACTGCGCACCCAGACAATCCGACGTGAACTCAAACACCGTCCTTGTATAGTAGTCAAGTCCGCGCACTATGTCGGGATTGATTTCATAATCAATTCCCATATTTTCAAGCCCCGCGCGCGTTGCGTCAAAATGTCCGCGGCAGTCATCGCACAGATAATCTATAATCTTAGGCGCTTTTTCCGCAAGAGCGTGGCATACCTCCGACTTGCAGTCAATAATACGCATAGGATTCTTTTCAAGCCTTTCGCGGCAGGTTTCGCACAGCTCATCGCGGCAGCCCTCAAAGTATTCGCGCAGTTTTTTGTTGTATTCGCCTCTGCACGTTTTGCAGCCGATGCTGTTTATATTCAGCTTTACATCCCTGATTCCCAGGCGGTCAAGGAACATATGCGCAAGTGAAATAACCTCCGCGTCGGTTTCCGGCGATTCCGCTCCGAAGCACTCTATTCCGAACTGGTGAAATTCGCGCAGACGTCCCGACTGAGGCTTTTCATACCTGAAACACGGTATAATATAACTCAGCTTTGTCGGCTGCGGATTCGCGTAAAGCGAATTTTCAATATAGCTCCTTACAAGCGTTGCCGTACCCTCCGGCTTGAGCGTTATGCTGCGTCCGCCCTTGTCCTCAAAGGTGTACATTTCCTTTTGCACCACGTCTGTGGTCTCGCCCACGCCGCGGTTGAAAAGCTCCGTATGCTCAAACACGGGCGTGCGAATCTCCTTGTAGCCAAAGCACCCGCAAACATTGCGCGCGGTGTTCTCTATGTACTGCCACAGCTTACTGTCCTTGGGCAGTACGTCCTCCGTTCCTCTCGGTTTAGTTATCATATTTTATCATGTCCTTTCGTTAGCAGCTGAAACCGCTGCGGCAAAGAGAGCCAAATCGCCCCTTTCGGTGCTCTTTATCGCAGTGCAGTCCTGCGCCGTTTTCCTCAAAGCTCGGTTTGTGCGTTTACCGCGCCTTTTTCCTTAAAGCTCGGTTTGCGCGTTTACCGCGCCGTCCTCCAGTATATAGTCGATAAGCTCAAGTACGTTTTCCCTTCCCTCGCGCGTTTCAGCCGAGAACGGAATAAGTACCGCGTCATCGCCCAGTTCAAGCTCGTTGTATATTTCGGTAAGATTCTTTTCCACCTGTGACTTTTTGAGCTTATCCAGCTTGGTCGCAACCAAAAGCGGCTCGTAGCCGTAGTTGTTTATCCAGTCAAGCATCATTTTATCGTCCGTCGTCGGCTTGTGCCTTGCGTCAACCAACTGAATCACGCGCACAAGGTTTTCGCGCTTTGCAAGATAGCCTTCAATCATCCTGCCCCAGCTTTCGCGCTCCTCCTTTGACCGCTTTGCATAGCCGTAACCCGGAAGGTCGACAAGCCTGTATCTGTCGCCTATGCTGTAGAAATTTATAGTCGCCGTCTTGCCCGGAGTGCTGCTTGTTCTTGCAAGGTTTTTGCGGTTTGTCAGGCAGTTTATAAGCGAGGATTTGCCCACGTTTGAACGCCCAACCAATGCAATCTCCGGCATATCTGACGGCGGGTACTGGTCGTATCTTACGGCTGTTTTCAGCAGCTCAGCATTGATAAATTCCATTCTTTGCCACCTCCGCTTATTGCATTTTCAAGTACCGTTTTCATATTTTTTGCAAAGACGAACTTTACCTCGTCCTTCAGCTTTTCGGGAAGCTCCTCCCAGTCCTTCTTATTCTCGGCGGGAATTATTATTTTGCGTATTCCCATACGGTAAGCCGCAAGCGACTTTTCCTTCAGTCCGCCTATCGGCAGCACCCTGCCGCGGAGCGTAATCTCGCCCGTCATTGCCACGCCGCAAAGTACCCGCCTGCCCGTCAGAGCCGACACAAGCGCGGTCGCCATTGTTATGCCCGCCGATGGTCCGTCCTTAGGCACAGCGCCCTCCGGCACGTGAACATGAATGTCGGTATCCTTATAGAAGTCGGGGTTAATGCCGAACACGTCCGCATTTGCGCGGATAAAGCTGAGTGCGGTCTGCGCCGACTCCTTCATCACATCGCCCAAGTTTCCCGTCAGCTCAACCTTGCCCGTTCCCTTCATCGTATTAACCTCTATATAGAGCGTGTCGCCGCCGCTTTGAGTCCACGCAAGACCCGTTGCCGCGCCGAGCAGGTCGTCCTCCGACATATGCTCATAGGTAAACACCCTTCCGCCGAGGTACTTTTTCAGCTTTGCGCTATTTACCGTGATACTTTTCGCGCCCGTTTCCACAATCTCCTTTGCCGCCTTGCGGCAGATTGCGCCTATCTTGCGTTCAAGTCCTCTCACTCCCGACTCGCGGGTATATCCGTCAATAACCGTCCTCAAAACGCTGTCCGAAACCTTCAGCTGTGCCGCCGAAAGTCCGTTTCTCATTCTCTGCTTGGGCAGCAGATACTTCTTTGCGATACACAGCTTTTCGTCCTCGGTATAACCCGAGATTTCTATTATATCCATTCTGTCATAAAGCGGCAGCGGTATATCCTCCACCGAGTTTGCCGTTGTCACAAACAGCACGCGTGAAAGGTCGAACGGCAGCTCCAGAAAATGGTCGCGGAACGCCGCGTTCTGCTCCGGGTCAAGCACCTCCAGCATCGCCGCTGTAGGGTCGCCGCGGAAGTCGCTTGACATCTTGTCTATCTCATCAAGAAGGATAAGCGGATTGTTGCTGCCTGCCGATTTCAGAGCCGCGGCAATTCTGCCCGGCATTGCGCCTATGTAGGTTTTTCTGTGACCGCGGATTTCCGCCTCGTTCTGTATTCCGCCCAGGCTGACGCGGACATATTTTCTGCCCAGTGCCTCCGCAAGCGATTTTGCAATCGAGGTTTTACCCGTTCCCGGAGGTCCCGCAAGACAGATTATCGAACCTTTTGACTCCGGCGAAAGCGTTTTCACCGCAAGATATTCGAGTATTCGTTCCTTCACCTTTTCCAGTCCGTAATGGTCGCGGTTGAGTATTCTCTCCGCCGCCTTGATGTCGCATCGCTCATCGGTCGACTTATCCCACGGCATTGCCAGCACCGTTTCGACATAGTTCTGAATCACGCCGTATTCCTGAGAATGTGTGGACATTGCCGACATCCTGTCAAGCTCCTCGTTCAGCTTTTCGCTGACCTCATCGGGGAGCGTCCTTTCGTTCATGTGGTTTCTGTACTTGTCCGCCTCCTGTGCGCCGGACTCAAAATCGCCCAGCTCCTCGCGGATTACCTTCAGCTGCTCGCGCAGAACGTAATCGCGCTGATTTTTGTCAAGGTTGTTGCGCAGCTTTGACATCACACCCTGTTCTATCTCCAGAACCTGATTCTCGTTATCCATCATCACAACGAGCTTTTCAAGCCGTGCGCCGACGTCAAGCTCCTCCAGTATAAGCTGCTTATCCGACGCCTTCAGCGGGAAGTTCGCCGCCGCAATATCCGCAAGCTGCGCCGCGTCGTCTATTGCGGCATATGAATCCGCCTCTTTTTCCCTGTGCGCAAACGCGCTCAGATACTGCCCCGCAAGGTGCTGCACCCTTCTCATCAACACCTGCTCGCGCAGCTTGTCTTCACATTCCTTTTCCTGCTTTTCCACCGCGCTGACCGTAATAAACGGCTCCTTTTCATAATACTTTGTTATGGACGCGCGGCACAGTCCCTCGACCAAAACGCGCATATTGTTGCCCGGAAGGCGAAGCACCTGCTTCACCTCGGCAACAACGCCTATTTTTGCTATATCGTTCTTTTCCGGCTCCTCCACAAGAGGGTCGTACTGATAACTCAGCATGACGGGAGCACCGTTCGCCATCGCGTCCTCCACAGCCGCCATGGACGTTTTCCGTCCCACGTCAAAATGCAGTACCATTCCCGGAAACACTACCAAACCCCTGAGCGGGATAAGCGGCAGTATATATCTTTTGTTTGCCATATCGGTTCACTTTTACACCTTTCAAATTTTATTACAATACTCCATATTAAGCATTATACTATTTTTATTTGAAAATTTCAACCCCTTATGCGCTAATTGTGCCAATATTATCCGAATTTATTATGTCGATGTCCGTATTATCGCCGCAAATTATGTCGACAACCTCCGAAATCCGCGAAATCGGAACGACCTCCACCGACATTTTTTCAAACGACTCTCTCATATTTGCCGCGGGTATCAAAACCCGCTCCGCCCCCGCCAGAGCCGCCGCGCGCACCTTCTCCGCGGTCGCGCCCACCGTGCGCACCTCGCCCTTGATTGACAGCTCGCCCGTCATGCACAGCGCGCCGCTTACCGGAACATTTCTGATTGCGGAATAAACCGCGCAGAATATCGCCGCGCCTGCTGACGGACCGTCAGCAGGCGCTCCG
>URZD01000089.1 GCA_900552305.1 uncultured Eubacteriales bacterium | reverse complement strand
TAACGGAACGGCGCTGCTTGAAATATCGAAGGACTACGGCGAGACATGGGAAACGGTCGAGTCGTGGGACAAGGGCGCGCATATCCTTGAGGTAGCTGTGGGAGCCGCGCCGACCGAAAACGGCTATCCGAACGCGATTGTACTCGCGTTCAGCGGCGCAAATCCGGGGTATTACATAAGCTCGGACGGAATGAAAACATGGCAGCGTATCGACCGCTTCGGCACAAACGGCACAAGCATATGGTCAAGGTGGGCGGATACGGTCGCGGCGGATAAGGTTGACCCGAACACGTTCTACATCTGCAAAAACGGAGAGGTTTACGTCACGCGTAATGCGGGCAAAACGTGGAAAACCGCGTCGTCAAGACCCGCGCCCGCAAACAATTTCACGCGAATCGCGACGGTGCCGGGCATGGCGGGAACGCTTACGTTTACGTCAACCACCGGACTTTATATAAGCACAAACTACGGCAGCTCGTGGCGGCAGTGCGATGAGATAACATGGGCGTATGCGGCGGGCTTCGGTATCGGCAAAGACGGAAAATCACCCGCAATCTATACCTACGGCAAAAAGAACGGAAAGACGGGAATATACCTTTCCGACGATTTGGGCAGGACGTGGCGGCTGCTGAACGAAGGCTATACAATCCCGAACGTACACGACAGTACGTTTATCTGCGGCGACATGAATGTTTACGGCAGAGTATTTATCGGCACGACCGGCAGAGGTACGATTGTCGGACAGCCGGTAACGGTGAAGGACACCCTTCCGGTAATAACGCTTGAAGATACGGGCGAAAAAATAACCGGTCACAGCACGCATACCGTAAGGGGCAGCGTGTCACAGACGGCGGAGGTGCGCATAAACGGTGCGGCGGCGGAGCTTGACGGAAACCTGAACTTTGAAAAGACGGTAACGCTCGCCGAGGGCGAAAACAGAATTTCTGTTGAAGCGGTGTCGGACGGCAAGTATAAGGCAACGCCGCAGTATATCGATATAAAATATGTACCGGGATATGTGGGACTTGCGCTTAACAAAAGTGCGGACTATATTGCCGATACGCAGAAAATCACCGTTTCGGGAACGGCGACCGAGGCGGGAACGGTATACATAAACGGCGCGGCATACCCGCTTGACGGTGCAAACCGATTCAGTGCGGAGTTCACGCTTGCCGAGGGCGAAAACCCGTTTGAGGTATACGCCGCGGACCATGCGGGCAACCGCTCCGAAACATATTCGTTTTCGGCAAAGTGGGACACGACCGTACCGAGCTACGAAACAGTTGATTTCACGCCCGAGGTTGACGAAAACTACTACATACTGAAACTGAAAATGAACGAGGACGGCGAGTTCCGCATAGGCGGCAAAAATATTCTTAACTGTAAAAAAGACACGGTAGCCGAGTATATGCTGCCGCTTTCAGAGGGCGACAACAAGGTTAAAATCGAGGCAAGGGATTTGGCGCACAACGTGGCGCAGCCGACCGAGCTGACAATTTCATCACGCGCAAGGTCGCTCGGAACGGCAAACCTTGACGCGGGGTATGTGTCCGAGGGCAAAATCAGGCTTGACGGCGTACTTGACGAGGATATATGGAAGGGCGAGCATATTCTGACCCGAACGATTACCGGCGTTTGCAACAATATAGTGACCTTTGACGCATACTGGAGCGAGGACGCGCTTTATGTCGGCGTAAATGTCAAGGACAGCACGGTTATATGCGATTCCAACAGTGTTCACGAGGATGACTCGGTGGAGGTATACATTGACGCGGACAACTGTAAGGCGGCAAAATACTGCGCGGGTACAAGACAGCTGCAGTTCAGGTGTGACGGCGCGGTTGCCGTGTCGGGCGCGGACTATGCGACAAAACGTACCGCGGACGGCTACAGCATGGAGATTCGTATTCCGTGGAAGGGCTTTGGAGTAACGCCCAAGGCAGACATGGTTATCGGCTTTGACGTGGCAAACAATGACGATGACGGCACAAAGGGCGGCAGCAGGTCGGGACTTCTCGGCTGGCACAATTCGGAGGACACAAACTACGCGTCGCCCAAGGGTTATGCAAATCTGAAGCTGACGAAATAAGGAGGAAACAAAAATGAAACGATTTATAGCTTTGACGCTGTGCCTGATTCTTGCATTGCCGATTTCGGCATTTGCCGAGGTCAGAGTGGAGGAGGACGCGACATATTACTCATTTATGTCAACCGACAAGACAGCCGACTTTTTTGATATTGAAGGTCTTGTTACAACAAACTATACAATGAATCAGTGGTTTTATTCCGGCGGAGCGGGCGGCAGCGAACAGGGCAGCATGACATTCAGCTTTGACGGCAGCAAGTCAAAGACGGTTGACGGCGTGACCTATGACCTAAGCGGCGTACCCGTTAAGGTGGAGTGGCTAAGACTGACATACGGCTACGGAAGCGGCTGGAAGGATAAACAGACGTATCTTGTCTCGGAGGACAAGGAAAACTGGTACCCGCTTGACGCGATATATAAGTATGACGGAGTGACGTACGAAGGCAGCGTAAGCAGAACTAATTCGTCGGTGGACATAGCGAAAAAGTACGGCGGTGCGGATATACCTGCGGCAACATGGATTTCAAAAGAGGCATACACGCTGAATGTTCCCGAATGTTTTACCGACGAAGGCGGCGAGCTTAGGCACACAAAATTCGTAAGGGTTGCGTTTGAGCTGCAAAACGGCAATATGGCGTATGCCGCGCCGGGCGTGGAATATAAGATTCCGTTTTCGAGCATACGGATAAAGAACGAGAACGCGGTCGCTCCGAATACGGATAAAATAACGGTTATTTTCAGCGACAGAGTTGACGAGGCAACGGTGACGGCGGACAGCTTCAGCGTGACGGCGGAGGACGGCACGTCCGCAGCGGTCACGGACGCGGTCTGCGCCGCGGACGGCAAATCGGCAGCGCTGACTCTTGCCGAGCCGGCTGCAAAAAAGGCGGTCTATACGGTGACAATGGCTGATACCGTGCTGAAAGCGGACGGCGAGCCGTTTGACAGGCGTACGGCAAGTTTCACAACCCTCGGCGGCATGGAGGAGATTACCTTTGTTGACGATATGACCGGAACGACCTATTTTATAACAAAAAATACGGGAAGAAAGAACGACCCGGGCAACTTTATCACAAAGAATCTGTACGCGGCAAAGGACGGTACGGCGAGCTGGATATGGAACTTTGACGGCACAAAGTCAAAGACGCAGGACGGCGTGAAGTATACGTTTGACGGACTGATAAAGTATTTCGCTATCGACTATTACGACCATGCGAATTTCAGCTTTGATAATTTCGGAATGTACGCGTCAAAGAACGGCAGCGACTGGACAAAGCTCACTACGTCAAACAAGAGCAAAACGTCAAGCGAAGCAGAGCCGCCAAAGCAGAGCTGGGTCGATTACGGAACAATATCGGCAAGCGATATACCGCAGAATACAAGGTATCTGAAAATTGAGGTAAATAACATAAAAAGCGAGAATTTTCTGTTCTCGTCTCCGACAGTGACATATGTTACGGGCAGCGGAAAGACCTTTGTGGACAGTGCGGAGCTTGACCACTACAACGAGCTGACAAAGCTGCATATCGTTACGTTTGCGGATATTGACGCGGGGGAGCTGACCGAGGATAAATTCACCTTAAACGGTGAAAATCCGATTGAAACGGCAGCGGAAAACGGCGGCAGACAGCTGATACTCACGTTTGACGGAGTGCTTGACTTTGACGAGGAATACTACATCAATATTGACGGACTTTTGAATCTTAACGGCGAAACGGTGGAGGGTGCGGACTTTAAAACGGAGGTAATGCCCCCTGCGGTGACGGCGTCAAACAGGCACGAAAGCGTGAGCGGCGGCGTGTTCACCACCTCGGCAAGCATAGGGTTTAACTATAAGCGGGGCATAAAGGAAATGAAGATTTCGTATATCACGCTCTGCTATAAGGACGACAAAATCACCGACCGCTCGGTTGATACAAAAACGGTAAGGGTCGGCGAAACGGCGGATTTTTCAAACAATGTAACTTTGGACGCGGCGGAGGGCGAATACGCAGTGACATTTATACTTCGTGACAGCAACGGGCTTTATCCGCTCGATAAGGCGGTTATTTATCCGGCAAAGTAGTCTGACCCGCCTTTGGCGGGCAGGACTTCGGCGGGAGATAATAAAAAATTTTTCAGGAGGTAGGAAAATGTTAAAGAAAAAGGTTTTAAGAATGTTTGCCGCGCTGCTCGGCGCGGTAATGCTGCTGACGGCGGCAGGTACGGGAGCGGTCTTTGCGGACGGCGAGACATTGGACGGTAAGGTGATTACATACAGTTTTACAGCGTCAAGCGGTAAAATGAGCTGGTTTGACAGTGAAAACATATCACTCCGCGGAAATAACGGATATGAGGTTGATAAGTGGTATAATCTGAAAAACGGCGAGAATACAATGACATTCAGCTTTGACGGCAGCAAGTCAATAACCGAAAACGGGGTGACCTACGATATGAACGGAACGCCGAAGGAAATCTTTTTAAGGCTTTGTTATTGGGGCTATGCGAGCGTTAAAATGTCATATGCGGTTTCGGACAACAAGACAGACTGGACAGTTTATAAAGAAACAGTGACGGGAACAGGATTGTCAAATTCAGGCAGAAATCCGAGTTGGGCGGCGTATACAGATTATACTTTGACTATACCCGCTGAGTATACTGATGAAAACAGCGAAACAAGAAATGTAAAGTTTGTTAAAGTTATAACAGCGTCAACAATACCAAGCGGAGGAGAAGCTGCAATTTATTCTCCCAAAATAACCTATGAAGCGTTAAGACGCGGATTTGATGTTGAAAACAGCACAGCGGTTTATCCGTCAACAAACGATTTAAAACTGGACTTTGACATGGCTCTTTCTGCGAATGCGACAGACCCCGCAAGCTATAAGGTAGCAGATTCAAGCGGAAACACGGTTGAGGTTGCCGCGGTTTCGTTAAGCGATACAAATGTTGCAAGTATTACCCTTCTAAATGCGTTAAAGCCGTATACGGAGTATACGGTAACCGTAAGCGATGACGTAAAAACGGCACAGGGAAATGAACTGACGGTAAAATCCGCAAAGTTTTCGACATTGGCAAAGGATTTTTCACAAAACGGAAGATATTATATCGAAACTGCTAAGGAAAAGTGGTTTGACGGCGTAAGCGTTGCGGCGGAAACAAGTGCGTTTTACGGAAGAGGTTACTATCTCGGTTGGAATGCGAGCTTTGCATTTCTGTTTAACGGCAGCTACAGCGTGACATCGGGCGAAGATACCTACAGCGTTCAGGGAATACCGACAAGAGTTAAGTTTGTTCTCAGTCAGTATAATAATTCTTTAACTCCTGTATGTAATGCGGCAAATGTGTCATTTTATGACGGTGACAATAAGCTGATTAAGAAAGAAGCGCTCTTAAATTATGAAACCGGTGACTGGCAAAATGTTGACGGAAAAACATGGCTTATTCAGAACAGGTGGACCGGACTCGACGGTCAGCAGGACTGTGCGTATAAGATTTTTGATATAAAGGAAGAAAATATACCCCGAAATACAGTAAAAATAGGTGTTTCGTACAGTTCAAACAATGACGTTCGTCTTACAAACGTACAGGCGGTTTGGAACACAACCGATATTGACGGAGGAGATATTTTGCAGCTGAACGGCGAGGTTCCGGCAAGCAACACGCTCTCTGTTAAATATGACGCGAAAATCGACGCGGCAAGCGTCAATGCGGGCGACATGGTTGTATTTGAAAACGGCAGCGCCCCGATTACGGTTTCGGCGGCAAGCGTAAGCGGAGATACCGCAGTGTTAACTCTTGCGTCCGCGCTTAAACCGTACACAAAGTATATGCTGCAAATGCCTGCATTGAAGTCGGTTGAGGGTTGGAATATAGCGGCTTTCACAAAGGACTTTACCACAGGCAGCGAATACAGGACGGTTACGTTCACCGATACGAATCCGTCAAATGAATGGCTTCAGCTTTGGAGCGCGGCATCAACAAAAGCGGGAGATACCACATGGGGCGGCTGGTACTCCGCACAGAGTAATGAAGCAAAAATCACTATCCCGTTTGACGGAAATCACTTTAAAAAGCAGGACGGCAAAAGATATAAGCTGGACGGAGTTGTTGACAGCATAAAGTGCGTTATTGCGGGTCATGGCGGCTATGACGCGTCAACTGTTGAAATATTTGTTTCGGAAAACGGCGAGGACTGGACCTCGATAGGTAAGGCGAACAAGTATAAAGTATCGGGTACAAATATAACGGGAGTTGCAACATGGCTTAGTCAGCAGTGGATAATGCTTGACAAGTCCGCGCTCGGCACAGGCACAAAATATGTACGCTTTAACCTCGGTAAGAATAACGGTATTCTCAAGCCGACGGTTACCTATACCGCACCGGTTGAGAAGTACGAGATAAACGACGTTGCATACACCGCAAACGAGGGCGGCACAACCACCGCGGCGGGCAAGGTTTACTTCAACTTTGACGGCGATAAGGAAACAGCGGCGTTTACGGTTATCACGGCGGCATACGATAACGGAGTGTTAAGCGACGTTAAGGCTGACGCATTCACCGATGTTGCAAAGGGCAGCGCGGCGGACTTCAGCCAGACGGTAAAGGCAGGAGAGGCAACCTCGATACGCACATATGTATTTGAATCGGCGGCAAGCCTTAAACCGATAGCGGATATGTACAGATAAAAATATTTTTCGGCAGACGGCGGGTGCAAAGCGCCCGCCGCGCCGAATATTCATTTATTTTAAAAACGGACATATGTGCTTTGCGCCGTGTCCGATTTTAATATGAATGAACAGTAACTTTACGGAAAGCGGGAGATTAAGCATGAAAACCAAAACCTTTATCGGAATCAAAAGAGCGGCGGCGCTGCTGTGCGCCGTATGTACGGCTTTGCTGCTGTTGCCCGCGCTGCCGCTTGCGGCGGCGGACGAGTGCAAAACGGCTGTGGAGGACGGGTCACTTGACTATGACGCAGGGTACGGACTTACCCGCCTTTCCGTGACGGCGGAGGAGGAGCTTGACGCGGACACCGTGACCGCGGCGGGGATATACATGGGCGAAATTGCGGCGGCAAGGGCGGAGCTTGCGGCGGCGGATAAGCTGACGGTTTATTTTGACGCGGTAATTCAAAGAAACAGCGACTATACCGTCACCTTTGACGACAGCATAAAAACGGTATCGGGCAGAACGCTTGCGGCGGCGGAGCTTGACCGCGGAATGACCGTGCTTTCGGATAAAAATGACGATTTTTCGCTCTGTACAAAAAGCGGCGGTGTATCGCTGCGGACGCTTGGCACAAGCGGCGACATTGAAAAAAAGGTATTCTCGGCGGCGGCAAATTCAAACACAGACGGCGGCAACTATGTTATCTACAAAACGGACGGCGATGTGACGGAGTTCAGCTTTTGGACATATGCGTGGGGCAGCTATACACTGGCTGACGGCAGCGGCAGCACGCTTGAAGGCGATTTCTCGGTTTGGGCGTCGGAGGACGGAGCGGAGTACACGCGGCTCACCGCCGACCAATGCGGCAGAAAAGGCTGGTACACGGCAAAGGACAGATTCCCGTCCGGCGCGTACAGCTGGTGCAGCGTTAAAAAAATCGCGTCCCTTGCGGAGCTGCCCGTGGGGATGCGGTATTTAAAGATTGTTTTCCCGCGGGTGCGCAGCGGAATGACAACCGGCGGCAGCGTGCAGTCGGGCGCGGCGATGGTCGGCGATGTGGAGATAACGCACTTCGGGTCGGGGAATACGGCAAGGCTTGCGGCGCTCGGTGATGTTGCGGCGGCGGATAATCTGGAGCTGCACCTCGGAACGGCGCAAAGCAGCCTTGACGGCGCGGAGTTTTGTATAAACGGGCAAAAAGTGACCGCACGGCTTGAAAACGGCGGAAAAAGCGTAAGGCTCTCGTTCGGCGTGCCGCTGGAGGCAAACAGCAATTATGCGCTGACGGTACACGGAGCTTTGGATATAGAGCCGCGGTCGCGTTACATAGGCTTTCATACCGCGTACTCGCGCGACAGCGAGGGCTATGTGTGGGACAGTGTGAATATAGGCGGCGGGGGAATGGTTACGGGACTTATATTCCATCCGACCGAGCCGAATCTGCTTTACGCAAGGACGGACGTTGGCGGTGTTTACAGACGTGATTACGAAAACGACCAATGGATTCCGCTCATGGATGAATTTAAGATTGAGGACTGGAACAGCTTTTCGGTGAACGGTTTTTGTATCGACCCGTCCGACCCCGATGTGATATATGCCGCCTGCGGCGGGGTTTGGTACACTGCGGGCAGGGTGTACAAGTCAACGGACAGGGGCAAAACATGGAAAAAACTGCCGCTTGCGCCGCTGTTTATAGCGAATGACGGAAGGCTTGACGGCGAGTGTATTGCGGTTGACCCCGCGGATTCGGATACGGTTTACTGCGGCACGGCATACGAGGGACTTTTTGTATCGCATGACGGCGGCGAGAGCTGGGCGAATGTTGCGAGTGTTCCGACAACCGAGAAAAAGCCGACAACACAGGAGGAGTATAATACAAGCAAGGGTATAGGAATAAGGTCGGTTTATTTTATGCCGCGTGACGGCGGGTACACGATATGCGCAAGCGTTTACGGCAAG
>URZD01000088.1 GCA_900552305.1 uncultured Eubacteriales bacterium | reverse complement strand
GAAAACAGCGGCGGCTGTTGCCGCGG
Source organism: uncultured Eubacteriales bacterium (assembly GCA_900552305.1). Lineage (GTDB taxonomy): Bacteria > Bacillota > Clostridia > Monoglobales > Monoglobaceae > UMGS1494. The sequence goes on along the minus strand of URZD01000088.1, from coordinate 8,679 downwards.
ATATTTTCCGCGCGCGGTTTATTGCGGCAATCAGCGATAAACACTTGACATATAGGTTTAACTGTGATATATTTATAAAAGAAAAGAAAAAATAAAGCGGTTTTTGTGACTGACGGATTTGCGGAGCTTACCGCATGGGAGCAGAAACCGAAAACAATGCCGACCGTCTGGGCAGTCCCGTGTATTGGTACGGGACTGCCCTTTTTGGCGCTTACAAAAGGAAAGGAAGGCTTACTGCTATGGAAAAAACAGTTCAGATGTACGAAGGAAAGGCGAAGAAGGTTTTCGCAACGGATGATGACAGATATTGTATCGTATCGTATAAGGATGACGCGACCGCGTTCAACGGACTTAAAAAAGGAACGATACTCGGCAAGGGCGCGATAAACAACCGCGTAACAAACCACCTTATGCGGCTTTTGGAAAAGAACGGTATTCCGACACACTTTGTAGAGGAGCTGTCAGACCGCGAAACCGTTGTTAAAAAGGTTAAGATTGTTCCGCTGGAGGTAATTGTCAGAAATATTGCGGCAGGCTCGCTTGCAAAGCGCCTGGGTCTTGAAGAAGGCGTAAAGATGAAAAGACCCGTGCTTGAATACTGCTACAAAAACGACGAACTTGGCGACCCCATGGTGAACGAGTACCACATACTTGCAATGGACTATGCGACAGAGGACGAGTTAAAGCTGATAGCCGAATACTCGCTTAAAATAAACCAAATTCTGAGCGACTACTTAAAAGAAGTAAATATCGAGCTGATTGACTTCAAGCTGGAGTTCGGAAAGACGGAGGACGGTCAGATTGTGCTTGCGGACGAGATTTCGCCCGATACCTGCCGTTTCTGGGATTCGGTAAGCGGCGAAAAACTGGATAAGGACAGATTCAGACGTGACCTCGGCGGAGTTGAGGACGCATACCGCGAGATTATGAAGCGTCTGCTCGGCGAATAGGAAAGGGAGAAGACTATGGAGGACAGAAGAACAAGATATATTTCGCCGTTTTCGACAAGATACGCAAGTCCCGAGATGCAGGAGATTTTCTCCGAGCAGTTCAAGTTCAGAACGTGGAGAAGGCTTTGGATTGCGCTTGCAAAGGCGGAAAAGGCGCTCGGACTGGATATAACGGACGAGCAGATTGCGGAGCTTGAGGCGCACCGCGACGATATAAATTACGAGGTTGCGGAGGAGCGCGAGCGGGTTGTGCGCCATGACGTTATGTCGCACGTTTATGCCTACGGAAAGCAGTGTCCAAAGGCGGAGCCGATAATCCACTTAGGCGCAACGTCCTGTTATGTGGGCGACAACACCGATGTTGTGATACTGAAAAAAGCGTCCGGGGTGATACTCAAAAAGGCGGCGCAGGTGCTTAAAAACCTCACCGATTTTGCGATGGAGTATAAGGATATGCCGTGCCTTGCGTACACTCATCTTCAGCCGGCGCAGCTGACCACGGTCGGCAAAAGGGCAACGCTTTGGAGCTATGAGCTTGTACAGGATATAGAGGAGCTTGAACACAGAGTTGAAAAGCTGAAGCTGCTCGGCTCAAAGGGTACAACGGGAACACAGGCGAGCTTTATGGAGCTTTTTGAGGGCGATGAGGAAAAAATCGACCGTCTTGAAGCCATGATTGCGGAGGATATGGGATTTGACGGCTGCGTTGCGGTTTCGGGTCAGACCTATTCCAGAAAGACGGACGCATATTTTTTAAGCGTTTTGTCCGGCTTTGCGCAGAGCGCGTACAAGTTCTCGAATGATTTGCGTATTCTCCAGTCGTTTGAGGAAATGGAGGAGCCGTTTGAAAAGAGCCAGATAGGCTCGTCGGCAATGCCGTATAAAAGAAACCCCATGCGCAGCGAGAGAATCTCGTCGCTTGCAAGGTATGTGATTGCGGATTCGCTAAATCCCGCGTTCACCGCCGGCACGCAGTGGTTTGAAAGAACGCTTGACGACAGTGCGAACAAGCGAATCTCGGTTGCGGAGGCGTTTCTTGCGGTTGACGCGATACTGAACATATATATAAACGTAACGCAGGGACTTGTGGTGTACGACAGGGTTGTTCATCGTCGCGTAATGGAAAAGCTGCCGTTTATGGCAACCGAAAATATCATGATGAAGTCGGTTAAAAAGGGCGGTAACCGCCAGGAACTGCACGAAAGACTGCGCACACATTCGCACGCTGCTGCGGCGAAGGTTAAAATGGAGGGCGGAAGCTGCGACCTTATCGAGAGAATAGCGAACGATGACGCGTTCCCGCTCACGATAGAGGAAATCCGTGCGGAGCTTGACCCAAGTCTGTATACGGGACGTTCCGCGTCGCAGACGGTAAGGTTTGTGAACGAGGTTGCAAAACCCGTAATCGAGAAATATTATAAGGGCGATGTCAGTGCAGAACTAAAAGTGTAATTCTGCAAAAAACAAAAGCTCCGACATTTGCGCATGACTGCGCGGTGTCGGAGCTTTTTTAATACGGATTTTATATCACGGGTTCAGTTTGTCCGTTCTGAATCTTTTTTTACACCCCTTTTGAGTTTCATTTTAAATTTCCGCTGTCGGTTTTATGTTTTCAAATTTCGGATTTCCGTTTCTACCTGTTTCTGTTATACAAAAACATTGCGATTCCCGCGCCGCATATGAGGATATAGCCGACAACACTGTATATGTCGGGGACCTGACCGAAGAAGAAAAAGCCGAATATCGCGGCAAAAATCACCTGAGTATAGTCATAGACCGAGATTTCCTTTGCGGGAGCGCAGATATATGCGCGGGTTATTCCGAACTGACCTATGCACGCGCTTGCGCCCGCGCCAATCAGACACAAAAAGCTCTTAAGGCTCATTACGGAGAGGTTTGAAAGCATAAACGGCAGACATACAAGGCACGAAAAAGCCGAGAAAAAGAAAATTATTACCGAGCTGTTTTCGCCCATTTTGCCGAGCCTGCGCACAAAGGTATACGCAACGCCCGCTCCAAAGCCGCCGAGAACGCCGATAAACGCGGGGAATACCGCATAGCTGCCGCCTGTCGGCTTGATTATAAAAATACTGCCGACGAACGCGGCAAGCACGCCCAAAAGCTGAACAAGGGTCGGCTTTTCGCCGAGCAGAAAGACCGAGAATATGATTGCAAAAAACGGTGACAGCTTATTCAGCATATTCGCGTCCGCAAGCACAAGCCGATCGATTGCGTAAAAGTTGCTTACAAGACCTATTGTCCCGAAAATCGCTCGACAGACAAGCGAGGGCAGGCTGCCCTTTTTCGGCTTAAAGCTGTCATGGTTTTTGAGCATAATCGCGGTAATGAAAACAAGCGCGACCGCATTGCGGAAAAACGCCTTCTGAAACGGCGGAAGGTTGCCCGCAAGATGCACAAAAACGCTCATCATCGAAAATCCGAATGCCGCCGCAATTACATAAAGTATGCCTTTTGTTTTTTGATTCATAAACATCTCCCCATCTGCCGAAAAGACTGAATATCATATGTCGCGCGCAGATATAGTGTAATTAAATTTATCCTATATATTATATCGGAAAAATCCAACCGTGGCAACCCGGTTTTACGCGCTACTCACCGTCAGAGCCGGAAAGCGCCTCCTTCAGCGTGCGCCAGCCGAGCATTGCGCACTTTACGCGTGCGGGCATATGCGATATATCGCGGAGCGCGGACGCTTCCTCCAGGCTCTCGATTTCATCCTCGGTTGCCTCGCCGCGAATCATGCGCATAAAAATGTCGCACAGACGGAGCGCCTCCGCCTTTTCTTTGCCGATAACCATTCCGAGCATAATATCGGTTGATGCCTGTGAAATTGCGCAGCCGTCACCGACAAACGCCGCGTCTGTAATTACGTTGCCGTCCGTTTTCAGTTTGAGCTGAATCTCATCGCCGCAGCTCGGATTTACGCCGTCAAGCACAATGTCCGCGTCCGCAAGGTCGTGCTTGAAGTCGGGGCGCATATTGTGTTCGGTCAGAATTTCATTATAAAAGCTCCTGTTTTCCATATCCCATTCTCTCCCTGACAGTCGCAAGGCTGTCCAAAAATTTGTCCGCGTCATCGCGGGTATTGTAAAATGCAAAGCTCACGCGGACGGTCGACCTCAGCCCAAGGTGATTTAAAAGCGGCTGTGCGCAGTGGTGACCCGCGCGTACCGCTATGCCGTCCGCCGCAAGAATTTCGCTCACATCGTGCGGGTGTACGCCGTCAACCGTGAAGGTCAGTATTCCGTTATGCTCCGCCGCGGTTTTGCCGCCGACTATGTTTATTCCGTCAATCTTCCGCATTCTCTCAAAGGCGTATGCGGAAACCTCGCCTTCAAGCCGTTGAATCTCGTCAAAGCCGATTCCTTCTATATATCCGATTGCCGCGCCGAGTCCGACCGCGCCCGCAGCGTTGACCGTTCCCGCCTCAAACTTGTGCGGAAGCTCGGCGAATACCGCGCTGTCGCGCTTGACCGACTCAATCATCTCTCCGCCGTAAAGGAACGGCGGCATACCGTCAAGAATTTCGCGCTTGCCGTAAAGCACGCCTATTCCCATGGGCGCGTACAGCTTATGCCCCGAGAACGCGAAGAAGTCAGCGTCAAGCTCTGACACGTTTACCGGAATGTGCGGCGTACTCTGCGCGCCGTCAACCACCGCGACCGCGCCGACACGGTGCGCCGCTTTGACAATCTCGCGTACGGGATAAATTCTGCCGAGTACGTTGGAAAGCTGCGTTACCGCAACAATCTTCGTGCGCTTGTTTATGCAGCTTTCAATCCTGTCAAGGTCAAGCGAGCCGTCAGGCTCGCACTCGATAAACCTAAGAGACGCGCCCGTCATGCGGCATACGGTCTGCCACGGAAGGAGATTGCTGTGGTGTTCCATTATTGATACCAAAACCTCGTCGCCGCTGTGCAGCCTCGAAAGACCGTAGCTATACGCGATAAGGTTTATACTCTCGGTCGTGTTCCGCGTGAAGATTATCTCGTCCGCGGATTTCGCGCCGATAAACCGCTGCACCGTCCGCCGCGATTCCTCATAGGCGCGCGTTGCTTCAACGCTCAACTCGTAAAGACCGCGGAGCGGGTTTGCGTTTTTGCAGGTGTAAAAATCCTGTACCGCGTCAAGCACACAGGTTGGCCGCTGCGCCGTGGCGGCGTTGTCAAGGTAGACGGTGGGGTTTTTCATAAACAGCGGAAAGTCCCGTTTGTAATTTTTTGTCATTGCTTTTCCCTCCCGTCATTGCAGCAGCCGAGTACCTCGCCGAGCGCGGCAGCCGCGGAATCCGCAAAGGCAGAATCCCCCGTCATGCCTATAAGGCGGTCTATAGCGGCGCGCGCCATAATCTGCTCCGCCGCAGCCTTTGATATACCGCGGCTCTCAAAATAGAAAAGCGTGTCCGCGTCAAGCTCGCCGATGCTCGCGCCGTGCGTACCCTCCACATTTTCCTCCGCGCAGAGGATAAGAGGAACGGTCTTGTTGACCGCGTTCTCGCCGAGCATAAGTACAGTTTCGTTTTCGCAGCCTACAGAGTTCGCCGAGCCGTTTTTGAAGTCTATCGTTCCTCGGAAGATTTTTTTGCCCGAGTCCGCAATAGCGCCTGCGGCGTTTATGCGGCTCTCGGTCGATTTGCCGTAATGATTCACGGCGATATTGCAGTCAACCGTGTCGCAGCCGCGCACAAGATACGCGACCTCCGCGGAAAAGCTGCTTTTGTCGCCGATAAGCTCCGTACGCGTGTCGGAGTATATGTCACCGCTGCCGAGCATGACGGAGATTATATCAAAGCTGCCGCCGTCAGCACATTCGGCTTGAATCTCATGCCGAAGCGCCGCGCCGCAGTCTGGGTTTAAAAGCTGTACAAGCCGAACGGACGCGCCCTTTGCAATGTCAAGCGTGAGCCGTACAAGCTGCGGCTCTTTTGCGGTACAACATTCAAATACGGTAACGTGCGACCCTTCCCGCGCAGTGACGGAAAATGTCTGTTAGCTGCCGCTGTCGTCCGTAACGTCAAGCCGAATCGGTGCGCCGTCCGCGTGCGCGGCGATTTCCTCTGTCTGCTGCGCCGCGCCGTTTTCAACCTTCCACTCTATTTCTGCCGCGTTCACGCCCAGCCTGTTCCATGTCCGTACGGGCAGTCGGTTTATAAGAATTTTTTCGTTCATAATCAAATCTCCCTTCCGTATCAGCCGATGCTGCCCTTCATTTCAAGGCGGATAAGATTGTTCATCTCAACCGCGTATTCGACGGGCAGCTCCTTTGATACGTTGTCCGCAAACCCGCTGACGATAAGCGCGCGTGCGTCCTCCTCGCTCATGCCGCGGCTCATAAGGTAGAAAACCGCGTCGCCGCTTATGCTGCCGATTTTCGCCTCGTGACCGATTGCAGCGTCCTTTGTGCGTATGTCCATTGCGGGAATCGTGTCCGAGCGCGACTCGGAATCAAGCATAAGCGACTGGCACGATACGGACGATTTTGCGCCCGCCGCGCCCTTTTCGACCACAACACTGCTGCGAAAGGTGCTGATGCCGCCGCTCTTGCTGATTGAGCGCGTGTTCATGTATGAGCTTGTGTTTTTGCCGATGTGAACGACCTTTGCGCCTGTGTCAAGATTCTGACCGCTGCCGGCAAACGTAACGCCGGTGAACTCCGACTTGGAGCCGTCACCCTTCAGCACGCTCATGGGGTAAAGACAGCCGATGTGCGAGCCGAACGAGCCGGAAATCCACTCAATCGTGCCGCCCTCCTCGACAAGCGCGCGCTTTGTGTTGAGGTTGTACATATTTTTTGACCAGTTTTCTATCGTGGAATAGCGCAGCTTTGCGTTTTTCTTCACATAAAGCTCCACACAGCCCGCGTGGAGGTTTGCCACGTTGTATTTCGGAGCGGAGCAGCCCTCGATAAAGTGAAGGCTTGCGCCCTCGTCAACAATGATAAGGGTATGCTCGAATTGTCCCGCGCCCTTTGCGTTCAGACGGAAGTAGGATTGCAGCGGGATTGACAGATGAACGCCCTTCGGCACATACACAAACGAGCCGCCCGACCATACCGCGCCGTGCAGCGCGGCAAATTTGTGGTCGCGGGGCGTGACCAGCTTCATAAAATATTTCTTTACCATGTCGGCATATTCGCCCTTCATTGCGCTTTCGATGTCCATGTATACCACGCCCTCCGCGGCAACGTCGTCGCGCACGTTGTGGTAGACAAGCTCGGAATCGTACTGCGCGCCGACCCCCGCAAGCGATTTGCGCTCCGCCTGAGGTATGCCCAGACGGTCAAACGTGTCCTTTATGTCCTGAGGCACGTTTTTCCAGTCGTTCTGCATTTTTGTGTTCGGACGGACGTAGGTCGCGATATGCTCTATGTCCAGTCCGTCAAGGGACGGTCCCCAGTCGGGAAGCGGGGTTTCGTTGTAGATTTGCAGGGATTGTAGTCTGAACTGCTGCATCCATACAGGGTCGTCCTTTTCCTTTGACAGCCTGTCTATTATATCGGGAGTAAGACCCTCCTTCATGCGGTAGGCGTCATGCTCCTCATCGCGTATATCGTATATGCTGCGGTCGATGTCCGCAACCTGATTTTTTTCTTTCATATTATAATATCACCCGTTTCAGTCAGCGTTTATAATTTAATCGGTTTCGGTCGGCATCTTATATACTGCCGTTTCAGTCCGCGTTTTCCGAATCAAGAACGGAAAAGCCGTTTTCGTTTATCTCGTCAACCAGCTCCGCACCGCCGTTTCTGACAATCACGCCGTTTTCCATGATGTGGGACGCGTCCACGGTCAGCGCCTCCAGTATTCTTGTGCTGTGCGTGATGATTAAAAGAGAGCCGTGCGTGCGCTCACGGAACAGCTGCACGCCGCGCGACACCGTGCGCACCGCGTCAACGTCAAGACCGGAATCCGTTTCGTCAAGTATTGCGAGCTTGGGTTCAAGCATCAGCATCTGCAAAATCTCTGCCTTTTTCTTTTCGCCGCCGGAGAAGCCTACGTTAAGGTCGCGGTCGGCATAGGCGGGATCCATGTCAAGCAGCTGCATTGTTTCGGTCAGCTTTTTCTTAAAATCCCAGAGCTTTATTCGGCTGCCGGTTTTGTGTTCGAGCGCGCTGCGTATAAACGAGCTTAATGTAACGCCCGGAACCTCGAGCGGGTTTTGGAACGACAGAAAAATCCCGCGCTTTGCGCGTTCGTCTGCCGCCGAATCGGTGATGTCCTCGCCGTCAAAAATGATTTTGCCGCTTGTTACGGTGTATGCCGGGTTACCCGTCACGGCGTAGCCGAGCGTTGATTTGCCCGTGCCGTTCGGACCCATAAGTACGTGCGTTTCATCTGTGAATATTTCAAGGTCGGCTCCGTGCAGAATTTCCTTGTCGCCCACGCTTACGCAGAGTTTTTCGATTTTTAAAAGATTTTTCTTTTTCATATTGTTTCGCCCTTTTCTGTTGATTTTTGGATTGGGTATTTTGCTGCCGCGTTTTACGCTCCGTCGTTTTTCTTCATGGCAAGCAAATCCGCAAGCGTGTAGCTGTTTACATAGCTGTTGATTTGCTCCTCCAGTCCCTGCCAGAACGGGAGGGTATAGCAGCTGCATTCGCCGCCGCATTTTTTTCCGCTTTTGTCAAGACACGCGACAGGGATAAGCTCGCCCTCGGCGGCGAGCAGAACCTCGCCGACCGTGTACTCCGACGGCGGGCGTACAAGACG
>URZD01000087.1 GCA_900552305.1 uncultured Eubacteriales bacterium | reverse complement strand
GGCCTTGTATGGCAAAGCCGCGTCGTACGCGGCCCCTACGAAACCAACCGGCTCTCCGACAACATCTTCGTCGGCATCGCCGGAGGTATAAACCTCTATTTCGGCGAGCACGACTCTCAGGGAAAATTCGGCAAACGGCTGGCTCCGGCGCTGGACATTCACGTCGGCAAATGGTTCACCCCCTCGATCGGCGCGCGCGTCGGGTACACCGGCCTGCAGGCCAAAGGCCGGACCACCGCCGGAACCATGTACGCGAAAAAGCAGGACGGCGACTGGTTTGAGGAAAGCGTAAGAACAGCATACGGCGCGGGAATTGTGAACGGAGTTACGGAGCAGTTCTTCGGCGTGGGCGAGAACATCACGCGTCAGGAAATGGCGGCAATGGTATACAGAGCGGCTGAAAAATGCGGCGCGGAGCTTTCTGCGGCAGAGCCGCGCTTTACGGACAGCGGCGAAATCGCGGAGTATGCGTACACGGCGGCGGCTGCGCTGTACGGCAGCGGAATAATGAACGGCGGCACGGACGGCAGCTTTGCGCCGAACGCGTTCGCGACCCGCGCCGAAGCGGCGAAGGTCGTTTATCTGACAATGAGCTTATGCAATAAACAGGAGGGATAGACTGTGAAAAAAACTTCTTTAACAGCGCTGCTGCTTGCGTTTTGTCTTATTATAACAGGCAACATAGGCACGGCGGGCGCGGCAGATACAACGGACGGCAATGCCGGCGCGGCGGTTGATAGCGTGACGGCGGAAAGGGCAAAAACACTCGAAGCGCTCGGTATACTTCCCGAATCCGCGGACAGCTTTGCGCAAAAAACGGAGATAACCCGCGCGGAATTTGCTTATATCGCGGCACGGGCGGCGGGCTGCTCCGATATGTCGGGCGGCGACGATTCGGCTTATTTCCTTGACGTTGCGGACGATTCAAAGTATAAAAATGCAATCGGAAGTGCGGTAAAGCTTGGACTTATGCGCGGCACGGACGAATACACATTCGAGCCGGACAGGGCGGTGGCATATACCGAGGCGATTAAGGTTACGCTTTGTATTCTCGGCTACGAATGGATGGCGGAGGCAAGCGGCGGCTATCCGAGCGGATACATAAAAACGGCGGCACAGGTCGGACTCAGCCGAGGCGTGCAAAACGCGGACGGCATGGACGGTGCGGCGGTCGTAAAGCTGCTTTATAACGCGCTGGATACCGAAATGCTTATACCGACCGGCTTTGGCAAGGATATATCGTACGAATCGTACGAGGGCAGAACATTACTGACCGAAAAGCTGAAGCTGGAAAAGGTTAAGGGAATAGTAACCGCAATTCCGAAAACCGAGCTTTACGGCGAGGCGAGCCTGAACGATGACGAAATAATGATAGAGGAAACCCGCGTTAGCTACGAGAACTACTCGGAGAATTTGCTCGGAATGAGCGTCGCGGCATACTGTGACGCGGACAGCAAGGACGAGCCGCGCAGCGCGGTATATATCGAGGTTTCCGACAAAAACAAGCTCCTTGAAATTGACGGCGGCAACGCGTCATACTCGGATGGAGTTTTCACATACTATGACGAAAACGACAGCCAAAAGCGCGCGTCGGCTGCGGCGGGCGCGGCGGTAATATTCAACGGCAAGGCGCTTGACGACCCCGACTTCGACATGAAAAAGACGGCTCCCGATGAGGGACGTGTAACGCTTATCGACAACAACGATGACGGAAAATATGAAGTAATAAAGGTACGCAGTCATTACAACATCCGCGTTCAGTCCACAGATACAAGAAACAATATCATCTATGACAAGGACGGCGGCAGTATAAAAACGTCGGACATCACAAAATGGTATTTTTACGATAAGGACGGCAAGAAATCCGCACTCAAAAGCATAAGAGAGGACTCGGTGCTTGCGGTTGAAAAGAGCGGCGACACGGTGACATTCCTTGAAGGAAAAGGCACAATCGGCGGCACGGTTGACAGAGTTTCGGCAAAGAAGATAACCGTGGACGGCGTGGAATACAAGATGTCAAAAAGCCTGAAGGATTCCGAAAAGCCGAGCGTGGGCGAAAGCGGTACATTCTATCTTGATGTTTACGGCAAAATTGCGTTCTTTGACAAAAACAGACAGGGAACGCTGACAGGCGTTATACTCGGCGCAAAGTTGACAGAGGAAATGGAAACCTCGGTTAAAATCAGGCTCTTTAACATCATGAGCGAGATTGGAATGTACGAGGTCGCGGACAAAATAACTCTTGACGGCGAAAGCGTAAAACTGACCGACAAGACCGAAAACGGCGAAAACAGGATAATGAAACGGCTTGCGGACGGCGCGGCAAACGAATATGCGGAGCTTACCAAAAGCGTGAAATACGGTCAGGTGATACGCTATAAGCTCAATTCCAAGAACGAAATAAAGGAGATAGACACAACTGTAAAAACCGCGAAGGAGGACAACAACTCTCTGAAAATCGTAACCAATGCGCAAAGTTCGTTTTTCAAGCGTGACGGTATGAACTTCGGCGGGCATACGCTGATTGACGGCGATACAATCGTGTTTCAAATCAGCCTTCCGATGCAGAATCCTGAGGATGATGTAAAGCTGACGTCAAGCTCGGCATTTTCCGACAACATAACCGAAACGGTCGAGGGTCTGTCGTTCACGGACGAGAAAATCATATCGGATGTCATAATGGTCTACAAGGCGTACGGCTCGGGCGAAATATCGACAAACAACCTTGAAATGCTGGTTGACGAGTGCGGCAGCGCGCTCTCCGGCGAGGATGTGTTAAGCACCGTTTCGGGATATTACAACGGCTCGTATGTGACATATCCGATAAAGGACAGCGCAAGTATAGACTCAGAGCTGAACACGGGCGATTTGATACGCTTTGACTCCAACGCAAAATCGGAGATAATAAAAATCACGCACGTTTACCGCGCGGCGGACAACAGCTTTGCCTACAGCGGAACGTCATCAAACGCGGGCGGATGGGATGTTGGGTTCCGCGTGTCGCAGGGATATATATACCATACCTACGAGGACGCGATAGTATTCGCTCCCGCGGAGAGCATTGCGGATGTAACGGACGATTCAAAAAGGGAACGCTTTAACATGAAGGGTGTAAAAATCTATGTCTATGACAAAAACGATACGCGCACGCCCGTGTATGTTGGGTCAAAAGCCGATTTACGCTCCTATCTGAAGAACAAAGAAAAAGCGCCTAAAGTGTACATCAGAAGCAGGTTTAGCAATGTAGAAACAATTCTTGTTGTAAAGTAGAGGCGTTTATCTCCTTACAAGAACAGCAATTAAAGGTTGTGATTTATAATCACAGGGCATATCGGGTCGGATTCCCGTGCGTCTGTATGACGGGTACCGTGATTTGAAAGGGAGGTAAACGGATGAAAAAAGTAAGAAAACCGGCGGCACTGCTTACTGCGGTAATACTGCTGACTGCGGCAATGTTGCCGTCTGCGGCGGGCGCGGCGGATGCCGCGGCTGTCGCGGAGGCTGCTGCGAATCATGCAAAGTCTGTGGGAACGGCGACCGAAAATGCGGCTGCCGTAAATTCCGCCGCGCCGGCCGCGGCGGATGGGGCAAAAACAGAGCTTTCCGCGGCGGCAGAGGACGGCTGTGAGGACTTTGGGCTTTTGTGGGATTATGACAATTTTGCGGCGGTAGGCAACCTTGACGAAACGGGCTTTGCGGATGACAAAACCGCGTGGCAGATGACAACTTTTGACCGCTCGGCATACGCGGTCTACAAGGCGGCGGACGACAAAATGCTGACCGAGTTCAGCGTGGAAATCACGGGCTGCAACGAGATAATATTTCCCGTGATACAGTATTCGTATGACGGAACGGAATATACAAATCTGACAGAGCAAATGACCGTGCGAGAATATGACGATGCGGAGAAAAGATGGACAAAAACTCACGGCAATCAGCTTTGGAGCAGTGGCACAACTGCATATTGGCACAAACGGTACAGTATAAAGCTGTCGCTGCCGTGCCGGACAAAATATGTCAGACTTTGGATTCCGAGCGGCGGTGAGTATACAAAGCCTATAAAATACCTTGACTGTATGTATATAAGAAAGATTTCTGTCGGGGTTTCGGACTATCCGATAGTCGGTGAGGACTTATCGGACAGCTGCGCGGATTTTAATTCGGTAAACAGCTATTCCAATATGACGGCGGGATATTCGGGAGAGTATAAGTCAGTGTTCGGTGACGAGAGCGTGTGGCGGATAGCCGACAGGACAAAACCCTCCGAATTTATATACAAGGCAGCGGAGGGAATGACCCTGCGCAGCATAGAGCTTGAAATATCACGGCAGAACAAGATATTCTTTCCAAAGGTGGAATGGTCGGCTGACGGCGTGAGCTATACCGCGCTGACCGAGCCGCAGACGGAAAAGAAAACAGATATTGCGGATTACGGCAGCGGCGCGGAGCTGAAAGACAGCTCCTATAACACATGGCACAAAAGGTATACAATGAAGAAATACGCGCCGGAGAACACACGGTATATCCGTGTATCGCTCCCCGCATATGCGGTTGACCAGGAGTCGTGCCTGTACTTTCGCAGCATAAAGCTGACGGCACGGCAGGAGGTGTTGTATGATACCTCGTTAAAGGAGGTATTCGGGGACTGCTTTGATATTTCGACATCACTTGAGCCGCAGCACCTTTTGCAGTTCCCGGAGCTGCTTAAAAGTCAGTTTAATGTACTTGTGACAGAAAACCAGCTTAAGCCGTGGATTCACAGCGGTAAGGACACATGGCAGTGGAGCGGGGCGGACAGAATAGTGAATTTTGCCGCGGAAAACGGCATGAAGGTTCGCGCACATACGCTTGTCGCGCCGGTGTTCTTTGACGCATACTCAAACAACGAGTCGGCGTGGTGGTATAAGGATGACGAGGGCAACTCGCTTTTCAATGCGGACGGAACTGCGGTTGAGGGCGCAAGAGAGCTGACGCTGAGCCGCCTTGAAAACCATGTAAAGACCATAGTTTCAAGGTACAAGGGCAAGGTTTATGCCTATGACGTGGTGAACGAGGCATATAAGCCGCAGGATTCGGACGGATATATGCGCGATTACACAAGGTTTTGGAAGCTGCTGGGCAGACGTGATGACAGCTGGATAAATCTGTGCTTTAAATGGGCGCATGAGGCAGACCCCGATGCGGTTTTGATTTACAATGACAACGACTTTACCTCGGATAAGCTGCATCAGGATTTGGTGTATAACAAGATAAAGGAAATCCGCGATGCGGGCATACCCGCCTGTGTCGGTATGCAGATGCACTACACGGTTGATGTGTCGCTTGAGGATGTTGACAAAATGCTCAGCCGTTTTTCAGAGCTTTGCGATATATATGTGACCGAGCTGGATATGTTCATACGGCATCCATCAGCGGCGGACAATACCACGGCTGCAAATTCAAACAACGACACATATGCGGTGCGAACCGATTCGGGCGCGTACCCGGAGTTTATGCGTGATGAGGTGCAGGCGCTTCAGGCAAGGAAATACGCGTCACTGTTTGACTTGTTCCGAAAATACTCAGACAGTATAAAGTGTGTCGGATTCTGGGGCGTGTACAACGGACAGAACGAGTGGATGAAAAACTGCACACCGATTCTTTTCGGCGAGAATGCCGAGCCGAATTTGGCATATCGCAGCGTGATTGACAAGAGCGGAAAAATGCCGAGGTGGAGGGCGGACGATATGCTGCCCAAGCTGCGGCGGATAGAGTATTACACAAATGATGACGACAACACAGTGACTGTGTACACAGGCAGCGACTCGGACGGCAGCGCGACAGCGAGCATATATGTTCCGTCAGCGGACGGAACGGTGGAATACCTCGGCGGGAAATATAAGCTTGCCGGCACAAAGACATTTGCAGCGAGCGGACGGTGCGGAATTACGCTTCAGCTCGGCAGTGCGGCTACAGAGGATGCGGACGAATCTGTAAGGCTGATAAGCCTTGCGGAGAGCGGAAAACAGACGGTTTGGGACTATTTTTACACCAATGTCGGCGGCAGCGGTAAAATTACGGAAAACTTCAACGATTTTGAAAAGATGTACGCTAAAAATCAGGTGAGCTTTTCGTCAAACATGACTGTTTATGACGGAGATTACTTCGGACTTGCGCCCGCCGCGCCGATACAGACCGACAAGGACAGATATGTGGTATACAAAATGCCATCGGGCAGAGAGGCGGCGGGTATCACGCTTGATTTCTGGACGTACAGGGATTTTTGGGGCAAAAAGCCAAAGATAAGCGGCTCGGCGGACGGCGAGAGCTTTGACACGAAGATTGAAACGCAAAGTACGCTTGTAAAATGGGGCAGCCGCGCGAGAAACCGCTACAGGCTGACGGCGGACACGGTTGCCGCGGGGACAAAGTATATAAAGATAGATTTGAACGATTTTTCTGAGGCATGGGTGGTCTACCTTGAAAAAATGGTTATAGAAACCCGCGGCTTGTCCGCGGGCAGAGAGTATGTGCTGAAGGTTGACTCAAGCGGCACGGCAAGCGCGGCGGCATACGGCGGCACGGCGGATCAAAACGCTGCGCTTGTGATTGCAAAGTATGACGCGGACGGATTGCTGAAACTCGCGAGGGTGTTTACGGTTGACATAGGCACGGACGGAGCTGCGGCTGAGAAACAGCTTGCGGCGGAGGACGGCGGTGGATATTTCACGGCGTATCTGTTTGAGAATATCCAAACGCTGAAACCGCTTGCGGCAAGCGTTTCAAGCAATATAAAATATTAAATTTCAGGAGGAATGAAAAATGTTAAAAAGAGTTATGGCAATGGTATTGTCGGTATGTATGATTGCTGCGCTGTTTACGGCGGTATCGGCAGAGGAAACCGCGGTCGGCGGCAATCAGTTAACCAAGTCCTTAACGGACGAGTGTGCTGATTTGAGTAAAGTTTGGTCGGTAAAGAATATTGAAACGGCGGACGAAAATAAAGCTCCTTTAAATATTGATTTATACGGTGATAAAACTGCTTTATGGCTGACTGAGCCGGGAAAGGCGGCAGAGATAGTATACCGTGCCGCGGATGAAAAGAGCTTTAGCAGCATTTATCTCGAGGTTTCATCCTGTGCAGAGATAAAATGGCCCTCAATAGAGTATTCAACCAACGGTACTGCATATCAGACTTTGGTAAAAGAAAGCGATAGGAATTGGGATGCGCCAAGCACATTGGGCTGGACAAGGCTTTTTAACAGCAACGAAAATAACGGTTGGCAGAAGGCTTTTAGAATTACCGCTGATGTTCCTGAAGGTGCAAAATATGTAAGAATTTCTGCAAGTGCGGACGAAAAACGGGGAAATAACGACAATCTTATGTTCAGAAAGGTCACACTCGGTGTAAGAGGATATGTTTCATCAAGCCTCACAGATGATTTTACAACGCTTGACAATGTATATTCAATGACGAATTTTGAATTGAAAAATGCGATAAATCAAGGCGGCGTTATAACAAATGCAGATCTTAGCGGCAACACAGCGGAGCCGAAAGACATAAATACGCTTATAATGAGTAAGCACACAGAAAAAGCCGAGCTTGTTTACTGTGCGGCAGATAACAAAAGGTTTACGAGCGTTGATGTTGATTTCTGGCGTCAGAATAATGTAAAGTTTCCCGAAATTGCATATTCGGAAAATGGGAGTGATTGGACAGTATCCATTCCGGCAACAAATTCTGTGGCGTGGGGAAACGATACATATTGGTCACTTCCACAGTCGCCGAACGATACCAATAACTGGATTGCAGTTCATAACAACATTCAAAAGGATATGTTCGGTGCAAAATTTGTAAAGATTACATTCCCGAAAGATACGGTAGGGTATGACAACGAGCGTGTTAATGCCCGCATTATAAACATTTCACTCACGGTTGCGAACATGATTTCGGAAAGCCTTACGGAAAACTTTGAAACGCTTGACAATGCGTATTCGGTAACCAATTTTGAGCAGGCGGACCCGCTGCGCTTCCCGAAGGATAACGACAAAAACGGAATTGTTGTTCCGACAACCAAGCCGCAGACGGATATGGGCGAGCCGACAACAATAAAAACACTCATAATGAAAGACCATACAAAGGCGGCGGAGCTTGTATATCAGGCAGCGGACGGCAAAGAGTTTACCGGTATAGATTTAAACTTTATGCGTGACGGCGAGTCTGTAAAGTTCCCGGAAGTTTCATGTTCGGATGACGGCAAAAGCTGGACAACGATTATTCACGCAACGGAAAACGCTGTGGATGATGTACCGGGTGTATGGACAAAGGCACAGGACGGCGCGTATAAGAAAACATGGACATTCAGATACAACAATAATACAAAAACTGTACCGGGTAAGAAATTTATAAAGATTACATTCCCGGCAAACACGGTAGCGTATGACAACAAGCGCGTTAACGCCCGTATTATCGACCTTACGCTTACGGTTGACGATGTGGCTTATGCCAACACTCTTTCGGTAGCGGCAGACGGTACGGCAACACTGACGGACGCGGGCGGCAAGGCTAACGGTGCAAAGCTGTTTATTGCGGAATACAATTCTGACGATATTCTGATAAATGCGGCGGCATACAGCGTAGCTCTGATAAACGGCAGATTTGAGAAGAAGCTCGAAAAGACGGCGGACGGCGCATACTTCAAGGCGTTCCTGTTTGGCGGAGAGTCGGGCACAGAGCCGATAACGGCTTTTGCGACAAGCAAAAA
>URZD01000086.1 GCA_900552305.1 uncultured Eubacteriales bacterium | reverse complement strand
CTGGTGATGGGACTCGAACCCGCAACCTGCTGATTACAAATCAGCTGCTCTGCCAATTGAGCTACACCAGCTTACCGTTTTTTGCAAGTCCCTTGCGCGACCTGCAAGAACTATAATAACACAAAACAGAAAGCTTGTCAAGCATTTTTTTTAAAAAGTTTATTTTTTTTGATTTTTTGCTGATTTTTGCGAAAAACGCCATGCTTTAAGCGTAAAATGCCGCCCGCCCATTTTAGTTTTGCAGCGGTTTTATGTTAAAATTTGAAATCGTACTTGATATTATCCGAAAATTAAAGTATAATAGCTGCGAAGGAGTGTTTGCTTATGTCTAAGGAAAAGAACGTAAAAACAAATGCAATGCGTATAATAGAAAAACACGGAATGAAAGCGGAGTTTTTGAGCTATGAAAACGACGGCTTTATGGATGGCGTATCAGTTGCCGAAAAGCTCGGACAGCCAACGGAAACAACCTTTAAAACATTGGTGACGCGCGGCAAGAGCAAAAATTTTTTTGTATTTGTGATTCCTGTTGCAGAAGAACTGGACTTAAAAAAAGCGGCAAAGGCGGTCAGAGAAAAATCTCTTGAGATGCTCCATGTAAAGGATTTATTGGCGACAACCGGATATGTGCGCGGCGGCTGCAGTCCGATAGGCATGAAAAAGCAGTTCCGCACGGTTATTCACGAAAGCGCAAAAAGCTATGAAAATATCATGTTCAGCGGAGGACAGCTTGGCTCTCAGATTAAAATGTCGCCGACAGACCTTGCTGCCATCGTTGGTGCAGAATTTGCGGATATTATAATGTAGCTTTTCGGATAAAGGTGTTCTATATTTAAAACAGTTTAGAATCCGCCGGAGCGTCGGAGCAGGCTTTGTATCACTCACTCTGATTTTCGCAAAAATCAGAGTTCATTCTCGCCGCCGCTCCTCCGCTTTCGGCAATTTCTGCGCCGCTGTGCGGCGCTATATTCGGCAAAATCCGCAAGGCTTTTGTCGAAAGCGGTGAAACAGGCGGCAAAGAGCGAACCCGTATTTGAAAAATACGAGCGAACGAGTATAGCTTGTTTCAGCGCCGGCTCGGTTTTTGTCGAGTTTGTACCCTTCTAACGTATGGTAAAATTATTTTTAAAATGTATTGATATAATACATTTTGACATTTTTTGATAAGTTTGTTTGGGTAAAAATATTTTTAAAATGTAGGTTTGTCAATGATGTGTTACACTTTTTAAAAATTTTCGCCATCTACAAGGAAAGCCCCGATATAATCAGCAGGGGATTTCCAATTAAGCGGACGCATATGAAACTTGTTGTAGTTATAGTTATATACCTTTAATTGCTTTATGAAATCATCAAACGAATAAAATTTATGTGTAGCATAAAAATATTCGTTATCCTTACGGTGTGAACGCTCAACCTTGCCGTTATGCCTGGGTGTATACGGTCTGATGAGTTTATGGTGAATACCGTGTTGTTTGAGTTTGTTTTCAAACATTGTCGGCTTCGGATTTTTTGCGTTGCCCAAAACTTTGGTAATCTCCTGACCGTTATCTGTCTGAATACACTCAATTTTAAACGGAAATCGTTTCAGCAAATGTTCAACAAACACCGCCGAGCTATACGAGCTTTGCTCCTTAAATGCTTCAAGATAGCGAAATCTTGAATATTCATCAATGGCGGTATATTGATAAAACTTTTCGCCTTGTGACTCACCGACAATACAAGCAGAAGGTACAACTTTAACATCAATCTGTACTCTTTGTCCCGGATAGAGCATTTTCTCATATGGTTTGGGAATATACTTTGGGTTAGGCGGTTTAACAGCCATTTGCCCTTGTCTGCGTAGAACACGATAAAGTCCTGTTATAGAACGAGAATATCCTCTCTTGCGAAGTTTTACCTAAAACACCACTAAACCTGCATTTGCGTTTCGTTTACGCATATCAGCAATCAGTTTGAGTTCTTCAGGTGTATGTTGGTTTGGGTGACGGTGCGGTCTGTGCGATTTGTCGGCTAAGGATTGCAACGTTCCATCATATCTTTTTCGCCAACGGTAAACATATTGACTGTTTACTTTGTAACGGATTGCCGCCTTAAGCCCAATGACTTTCATCCATATCCTTAAAGTGGGCGGCATCTTCGCTATTGTCATTTTGAGTTATACGATTCAGAACAGCAATCACTTCAGCTCTTGTAATGATATTATCAGGCTTAAAGCTGACATCCTGATATCCGTTTAGAAGTTTTTCTATATGCCTTTCGCTGTCTGTATGAAATAGCCACACAACCGAGAATTATTCTCTGCTGTGTGGCTCTGTTATTATTTTTCCCGTGCATACAATGCCGCAAAATTAAGAAGCTGCTTTTTCGAGGAAACGCCGAGCTTGCTGTAAATATTGCCGTTATGGTATTTAAGCGTACTCTCTTTAACTTCTGCAATCTGCAAAATTTCAGGAACGGTTTTTCCCTCCAGATAGAGATCAAATATTGTTCTCTCCTTGGGAGTAAGGCTGCGTAAACCCGAGCAGAAATGATCATAATCATCCTGTACGATGATATTTTTATGCTCTTTCATCAGACGCTTGTTTTCGGTCTTGATACGTTCGATCTCGCTTTGCAGACTCTCGTTTTTTTCGGAATGCTCGTCGAAGATTTTTTGATATTCGTTATCCTTTCCGGCAAGAAATGCAAAAAGGTCGTCAATTTCCATGATACCGCTTTGACTTTCACCGGAATGTGTCTTTTCGGATTGCTTTATTTTGTCAAGCGATTTTTTTATCGGAAGGATAAACCGTTTTGAAAAATATAGGCTAAGGCTTAAAACAGCAAATCCCAAAATCAGAATTATGAGTATAAGCTGTACGGTGTTTTTCGTTTCCAGTCCGGAATAATCCGCATACGGCATCATAACCGAGACCGAATAAGGCGTGTTTTCGGAATAAAGAGTAGTGTTTCTCGTCATGCCGATATATGCGCCGTATTCATTTTTTAAAGCGACAAGGCCCTTTTTCAGCGGCTTGATTTTGAGGGAATCCTTAGGTGCAAGAAAATATCCGTTTTTTGCTCCGCAGCTTAATCCCTCTTTGATATTGATTTCTTTATCGTCCGAGCGGGAGAATATGCAGGTTATGTGCGGAAGTGTGGACGGCTGCGCGTGCGCGGATTTAAAAACGCTTTCGTTCACTTCAAAACCGCAGATGCCGTAAACGCGGTCGCCGTCGCCTCTGATAGGAAGCGCAACAAGCATAACGCGCTCCGACGTCCCGGGAAGCGTTATAATATTACAGATGTGAGCGGCTTTTTCAATCGGCTCGGAGGTATCCGAAAAAACTTCTTCAAAATTTGGGAATACGTCGGCGTCAAATTCCAAATGCCATTTACGGTGAGGCATAATGCCTTTGTTTATTGCAGCCTTCACATTTCCCCTGTAAAGAAGCATTGTTTCCTTGTCCGTTGTTCCGAACAGATCCTGATTAAGATACACGCCTGCTTTTGAACCGCTTGCGCCGGTTTGAGACGCGTTAAGCAGAATAAAAGCGCCGGAACAGCTTGCCTTTAAAAGCTCGTTCTTCAACAAATCAATATATCGTTCCTCAAGAGCGTTGATATGCAAAGAAGAATTTTGAACGCCGCCGAAATCTGTATTTTCCGAATTAAGATATTTCTCTGTAAGCTGCGCGGCTTTTTCGGAAAGCTGTGCGCCGCGCAAGGTAATATCGTTGTAATAAGACGTCATTTCACGGTCGAAAAACTCAAGCTGAAGTCTTAATATATCCGACATTTTATCCTCGGTTGTCGAAAAACGTCCGAACAGGAATAGAAAAGCCGCAAATATAAGCAATAAAACGATAGCCAGGATAAACATATATCCGAACAGCTTTTTTTGCATAGACTGTCTTTTGTTCCTTACCGATATTTGCATAACAATCCCCCGTCTATTTTTCGCAGAGCTTTTGCCAAAGTCCCTCGGCAAGAGCTTCGGGCGGCGCGTCGCTTAACATAAATTGTTTCTGTTCGTTTCTTAAATAATCGTAAAATGCGTAAACTCTGCTGTAATATTCGGGACTTTGCTGTTCCGATAAAGCCTCTGAGCTTTCCTTCGCTTTTTTCAGAGTCGAATAGAGCTTTTTATAATCGTCGGTTTTAAAGCGGTAGCCGTCTATTTTGTCAAACGCGCCGTTTGTAACCGGCATATAACCCGTTTGGCATACGAAATCAAGATTTCTATCCGGTTCGGTAAGCCATTTGGCAAAAGTTACTGCCGCCTCTGCCTTTTGAACCGAGGTTTTATATGCGCAAAGACCGACTCCGGCTTGCGTGATATACGATTTTTTGCCGTTTTCTGCAGGCAGCGGCAGTATCTCAAGGTTCATCGGCTCGCTTGTTCCGTCCTCATATGTCACGGTGTCGTTATAGTAAAGAATTGCGGCGGACGAGCCTATACCCGCCGCAACCTCGCCTGTCATAACCTGTGTGTTAGAATAGAGATTTGAAAGCATAATATGCCCTTTTGCAAACGAATCCGCAAATTTTATAAAAGTTTGCTTGAAAATTTCGTTTGAAGGATTATAAAATCCGTCGTCGGCAAAAATGTTCGCCGCGCCGTTTTCCGCAGCCGCAAGTTCAACGGCGCGCAGCGGATAATCAAAAGCGCAGAACGGTTTTCCGCCCGACCAGTCGTAAAATTTTGCGGCAGCGTCAAAAAAGCCGTTCCAGTCGGAAAGGGATTCGTATGTAACGCCCGTATCGGCTGAAAAACGTTCAAACTGACTCCCGGCGATAAATAAAAGATGAGTGGATTTGGACACGGGAAACACAGACAGCCTTCCGTCTGCCGTACCGTCCTCCAAAAACTCAGGAACATATGCAGAAAGCTCTTTTTCGGAAAAATATTCGTTCCAGTCAAGTAAATTATCCGTTCCAAGCTCCAGCGCGTTGCTTTTGTGCGCAAAGAAAAGGTCGGGCATTTCGGCGGAGCCGGGAATTTTGTTGTGCGCGTCAAGCAGCTTTTCGCCTATTTTGGAGGCGTTGGACATTGCCGTGACGTTGACGATAATGCCTTTTTTCATACCGACCGTTTCGTTAAATTCGTCAATAAGCCGATTCATCGGCGAATCCGACTGTTCGCCGTACACGTGCCAGAGCGAAAGAGTAACGGGGTTGTTTTTGTCAAGACCCGATCTTTTGCAGCCGGAAAGACAGTAAGCCGATATGATAAAAATGAGTAAAATCGAAAAAATTTTTCTTATTTGCCGCATACAAAAATCCCTCCGTGATAAGTTTTTATGATTTTTATCCGTTCCCGTGTTTTTACAGCGAACGTTTGCCGTTAACTGCATTTTTTTATACTTTTCCCCTACTTTTTCCCCTACTTTTTAAAAAAACTTAAAATTTTTTTAAATTTATCCTATACTTTTTGCAAAAAGTATGGGGACAAAAAGATATTTTTATGTATAGTGTAAATATATAAAAAACAACAATTTGCAGCTCCGGAAAGAACCGTCTGCAAAAAACAAAGATAAAGGGGCGACCTTTTACGTATGTGTTTTAACCTATTATAAAGTAACCGCAGTTTCTTAAATAAAAAGACGGGTTCTTTTTTAGCAGACATATCCAATACGAGTATATCACATTTTTGGCAATTAGTCAACGGCTTGCGGATAATTTGCGTAGGTTTGTGCAAAAGAAACGGGTTGATAAGTTTTTCAGAGAGGAGGCGAGGCGCATGATAAATGAGAAGCATAAAGCGGCTGCATACAAAATTATTCCGTCACAGGGCGGAAACCGTTACAACTTTTTCTGCGAATTGTCGGGAATGCTTGTCTGTACCACGGGAACGTATTATGCAGACGATTCCGAGGCGGAGCTTTCGGCGGCGTGGGAAGCGGAGGGCAAGAAAAATTTTAACTTTTGCCCTTTGTGCGGCAGATGGGTCGATTCGATTGTATATAATCCCGATATGCTGATGTGTGTGGAGTGCGTTCCTCTTGAGGAAGAAGCGAAATATTGCAAGCGCTGCGGAGCAAAAGCGAACAACGGCGATATAATTTGCATTGTATGCGGAAAAAAACTATTATACGGAGGCTGATGAAAATGACAAAACATAGTCCGTCAAGAAAAGAAGTTCTGGAACATTTCGGTTTCGGCACGGAAAATATGAAAAGGTTTAAAATCTGTCCGGGCTGCGGCAATGCGCAGGCGGCAAAAAACAGGTTTTGCGGAGTTTGTCATACAAAGCTGCGTACCGAAACGCTTTTTGATATTTACAAAGCAAAACACCGTTGCTGCACCAAATGCGGTAACGTTCTTCCGTATGACGCGGAGTACTGCCCCTTGTGCGGAACAAAGCAAAGCAATAATAAAGAAAGAGAGGCGATTTAATTATGAAGAGATTTTTAGCGCTGTTCATGGCGTTTATGCTGACGCTGACGCTTTTGCCGCTTACGGCGTTTGCGGATTATGCCGACGGTCAGAACTGCGGCAGCTGCGGTCACTACCACTGGGACAGCTATTGCTGCGGCAACTGCGGCCGATGTTCGTCTGATTGCACCAACAGCGAATGCTTTGAAACCACTCATTGCCACAGCTGCGGCGAATGTTTTTCCGAAATGAATGAAAACGAATACTGCACCGAATGCTGGAACTGCGTCTCCTGCGGCGAAAACGAACACTGTAAATTTTGCGGAGAGTGCGGCAGGGATATCTGCAGCGACTGTCATATATGCGAAGACTGCCGGCAGACGAACGGCGCCATTTGCCAGTACTGCGACGCCTGTCTGACCTGTCTTTACGGCGAGGGAAATCTTGAGGAGAAGGATATGTGCAAGACCTGCCGTGCAACCCGTTCCTGCTGTCTGGAAATCGTTTGTCAGGCATGTCTGTCCTCCTGCGACCAATGTAAATCCATCGACGAATTTTGCTTGAGCTGCGAAAAGTGCGTCGACTGTGTTCCGGACAGCGTCATCTGCCTGGAATGCAACACGTGTAAGGATTGCTGGTCGAGTGACCACTGTACGGAATGTAACAGCTGCGCATATGAATACCACGGCGCCTGTGAACTGTGCGATAATTGCGCCGAAAAAGACGACAGAATCTGCGCAAGCTGCGGCAGCTGCGGTTTTTGCAGCGACTGGGAGCCGAGCGATATTTGCCCCAACTGCCACGCTTGCCCCGAAGAATACGACAGACGCTGCGAGGACGGGGATCACTGTAATCTTTGCTGGGAGTGGATTTGTGAAAACTGTAATCAGTGCAACTACGAAGGCAACATACTGTGTTCTGATTGCGGAGATTACTGCAGCTCGTGCGAAATTTTCTGCGAGGAATGTGAAAAATGCGAGGAATGCTGCCGCAGAACCAGCGAAGAAAACGGCTGCTACCACGGTATATGCGTAGAAAGCAGCGACTGGGACGATTTTTCTCACCGCTGTCAGTCCTGCGGAAACTGCTTTGAAGAAGATGAAATGTGCGACGACTGCGGTCTTTGCGCGGATTGTTGTCTTAACGAAAGCCGAGGTCAGGGCTGCGAGCACGGTATATGTACGGAAAGCGTTGACTGGGACGCTGAGGGTCACCGCTGCAGCGGCTGCGGCGAATGCTTTGAAGAAACCGAATTCTGCCCCGAATGCAGCTACTGTCTGGACTGTTGCTTGAATAATGCCGACCTTGCCGGATGCGTCCACGGTGTCTGCATTGAGAGTAATGAATGGCTAAATCATTTCTGCGACCTGCACGATGGCTGTGTGGAGGTTTTGTGTGACACCTGCGGCGGCTGTGCCGGCTGCTGCGATAAAATGCGCGCGCAGGAGAATTGTACGCACACGCACGTTTGCCCCGGCTCCTCCGGGTGGAGCAAGCATTTTTGCAAAACGTGCAGCAGCTGCTTTGCACCCAATGAGATGTGTCAGTACTGCGGCAAGTGCCTTGCCTGCTGCAAGGCGGCAACTCCCTGCTCCTGCGGCAATGATATATGTCCGAGCGACCCGAAATGGGTCGACCACTATTGCGCGTCGCACGGAACCTGCTTCTCGAAATGCTCTCACGGCGCGCACACGCATACGCCGGGAAGCGCCTATGTGCAGGGGGACGTCAACAGGCATTATCAGACCTGTACTTATTGCGGTATGGCGATGAACCGAAACAGACACAGATTCGGAGAATGGGTTCGTGAAAACTTTTCCGTATCTCCTATCGATGGGAATATCGCAATAGTACATTCCAACTGCCTTGACTGCGGATATTTTTTAAGAAAAACAAACAAAGTTTCCTCCGCCTGCGTAAAAGGAATGTGCGCAGGCAGCGAGGTACTGGCTTATGACTCAACGTATCATTGGAGACAATGCAGCCTTTGCGGCGATGTAAAAGCCGGCACAAAAACAAAGCACGATTTTTCGCTTAACCCCTATGCCTGCGGCGCTTTGAACTGTTATTATAAGAAAATTGCCGCGCCGGGAATCGATACGGTCGGCGGCAAAGATCTTGAATGGGACTACGTTACATATGTCAACGGCAAAGAAAAATATTACGCTGCGGACGAATTTACGGCGATATTCGGCGAAAAACTGGTAATTCCGTATACGCTGCTATGCGGCGAAAATGTAAAGATGTCGATTATCGACCCCGAAACGGGGATGAAGATAAATCCGCGGCAGAGCACGCCGTATTGGAATATGTATGCCCAGCAGCTGGTAACCTATACCAAAGACAGCGTTATTCTGGATTTACGGGAGCCGGAGTGCCAGCGTCTGTTCAAGCACTTGTACGGTCAGTGCGGCA
>URZD01000085.1 GCA_900552305.1 uncultured Eubacteriales bacterium | reverse complement strand
GCAAAAGGAGCTTAAAATCGGCTCAATCGGCGGCAAGGACTCAATGAGCGGCTCGTTTGAGCAGCTTGACGTTCCGCCGACGCTTGTGTCGTTTGCGGTGACTACGGGAACGGCGGAGGATGTTGTATCGCCTGAATTCAAAAAGGCGGGGCATAAGGTATTTATGCTGAAACCCGAGTATGATGAAAACGGACTTCCGGATACAAAGTCGCTCACTGATATTTTTGAAAAGGTAACGAAGCTTATGCGCGGCGACATGGTATTTGCGTGCTACACGCCTTCGATAGGCGGCGTTGCGGAGGCTGTTATGAAGATGTGCTTCGGCAACGGTTTCGGTTTTGATTACTCAGACAAACTGACCGCTTGGGACATATTCGGCTACAGCTACGGCGCATTTTTGCTTGAAACGGATTCGGATATTGAAGGCGCGCAGTTTATAGGAACGGTTTCGGAAAATAAGAAAATCACCTTTAAGGATGACAGTATCGAACTTTGCGAAATTCTCGGAATTTACGAGGATAAGCTCGAAAGCGTGTACAGCTGCAATATAAAAAATTCGGGTACGGCTACGGAAACCTTCAGCTATAAGGCGGAAAAGAGGTATGTGCCGGGCATAAAGGCGGCAAAGCCGAAGGTTTTGATTCCGGCATTTCCCGGAACAAACTGCGAATATGACTCGGCAAAGGCAGTTCGCGATGCGGGGGCGGAGCCTGAAATAATCGTTATAAACAACCTTACCGCGCACGGTATACAGGCGAGCGCGGAGCGTTTTGCAAATTCTCTGAAGGACGCGCAGATGATATTTATTCCGGGCGGTTTCTCCGGCGGCGACGAGCCTGACGGCAGCGGTAAGTTTATAACCGCATTCTTCCGCAACGCGGCTGTGAAGGACGGCGTAACGGAGCTGCTTGAAAAGCGTGACGGGCTTATGTGCGGTATCTGTAACGGTTTTCAGGCTCTTATAAAGCTTGGACTCGTGCCGTACGGTAAAATAGTCGACACAGACGAAAGCTGTCCGACGCTTACGTTTAATACGATTGCACGCCACCAGTCAAAGATTGTGCGTACCCGTATTGCGTCAAACAAATCGCCGTGGCTTGCGCTCACCGAGGTCGGAGAGGTGTATAATGTTCCGATTTCGCACGGCGAAGGAAGATTTTTGGCGAGCGAGGAGCTTATAAAGCAGCTTGCCGAAAACGGACAGATTGCAACGCAGTATGTTGATTTTGACGGAAATGCGACAAGCGACATTCGTTTCAATCCGAACGATTCGATGTATGCGGTCGAGGGTATAACCTCGCCGGACGGGAGGGTGTTCGGAAAAATGGGTCACAGTGAGAGAATCGGCGGCGGACTTTACAAAAACGTGCCGGGCGAATACGATATACGGATGTTCGAGGCGGCGGTGCGTTATTTTAAATAAAAACAGAAAAGGAGAGTACCGAAATGGAGTTCAAAACTGATATTGAAATCGCGCAGAGCTGCGCGATGAAAAATATTACGGAAATCGCGGACGCTGCGGGTATTGACGGAAAATATATCGAACAATACGGGAACTACAAGGCAAAGGTTGACGTCTCCAAAATAGCAGAGAGTGAAGCAAAAAACGGCAAACTGATTTTGGTTACCGCGATTACTCCGACCCCTGCGGGCGAGGGCAAGACAACGACCACAATCGGACTTGCGGACGGATTAAAAAGAATCGGCAAAAAAGTCGCGGTTGCACTGCGTGAACCGTCGCTCGGACCGGTATTTGGCATAAAGGGCGGCGCAGCGGGCGGCGGTTATGCGCAGGTTGTTCCGATGGAGGACATCAATCTTCATTTTACGGGTGATTTCCATGCAATAGGCGCGGCGAACAATCTTCTTGCCGCGATGCTTGACAATCATATTCAGCAGGGAAACGCACTTGGCATAGATGTGCGCAAAATTACGTGGAAACGCTGTGTTGATATGAACGACAGACAGCTCAGGTATATCGTTGACGGCATGGGCGGCAAGGCAAACGGCGTACCGCGCGAGGATGGCTTTGATATTACCGTTGCAAGCGAGGTTATGGCAATTTTGTGCCTTTCGGAATCAATCTCCGATTTAAAGGAGCGGCTTTCAAAAATCATAGTCGGGTATACCTATGACGACAAGCCGGTGACCTGCGGCGAGCTGAAGGCGGCGGGGGCAATGACAGCTTTGCTGAAGGACGCGCTTAAACCGAATCTTGTACAGACTCTTGAAGGAACGCCCGCGTTCGTACACGGCGGACCGTTTGCAAATATTGCTCACGGCTGTAACTCTGTCACGGCGACCAAGGCGGCGCTTAAAACAGCTGATTACGCGGTGACAGAGGCGGGATTCGGAGCCGACCTCGGCGCGGAAAAGTTCCTTGATATAAAATGCCGCAAGGCGGGACTTGCCCCTGACGCGGTTGTAATCGTTGCAACGGTCAGAGCGCTTAAAATGCACGGCGGACTTGCAAAAAGCGAGCTTGCGGCGGAAAATCTCTCCGCGCTCGAAAAAGGCATACCGAATCTTTTGCGCCATGTTTCCAATATAAAGGATGTTTACGGACTGCCGTGCGTTGTTGCCGTGAACAGATTCCCGACCGATACGGATTGCGAGATTGAGTTTATTATATCAAAATGCCGCGAGCTGGGTGTAAACACCGTACTGTCCACAGTTTGGGCGGACGGAGGAGCGGGCGGCGAGGAGCTTGCCCGTGAGGTTGTGCGCCTGTGTGACGAAGAAAAAGGAGATTTCCGTTTCGCGTACGATGACAGCTGCTCAATAGAGGAAAAAATCGATGCTGTTGTCAGAAAGGTTTACGGCGGGGATGGAATAACGGTTATGCCTAAGGCAAAAAAGGAGATAGAAAAACTGACCGCTCTCGGCTTTGACAAACTCCCTGTGTGCATTGCAAAAACGCAGTACAGTTTTTCGGACGACCCGAGCAAGCTCGGCGCGCCGAGCGGCTTTAAGGTAACTGTAAGAAATGTAAAAATTTCCGCAGGCGCGGGATTTGTGGTGGTGCTTACGGGGGATATTCTGACTATGCCGGGACTTCCCAAATCGCCCGCGGCAGAGCGGATTGACGTTGAGGAAAACGGTAAAATTATAGGTTTGTTTTAGGAGTTTAAATTTTTGACAGCGCAAAAAGGACGAGTGCAGGATATTTCCGCACCCGTTCTTTTAATATGTAATTACGCATTTTATCTTAGGTTAATTATACAAAGAAAGTGATAAGACAATTTACCGACCGTGCGGTAAAAATGCGGTAAATTGAAAATCGGCAGGAAAAGCGCCGTAAGGCGCAACAATCGCCCAAAGCGGCACACAATGTGCCGCTTTGGGCGAAAACGGAGGAGCAGCGGCAAAAAGTTATTCCCGCAAAACACGATAGGTTTTGCGGGATAGAGGAGCGGCAGCCGATAGAGTGAAGCCGTATTTTTTATAAAAAATGCAGTAAAATCAAGGATTTGAGCGTCTAAAGGCATTCTTGCAAAAGGGTGTTGGTGACAGTGAGCCGCCGGAAAGCGCGTTTACAAGCGAACAGGCGAGCCGAGCGCATTAGGAGAAATGTCAGCAGAAAAAGCGCCGTAAGGCGCAACAATCGCCCAAAGCGGCACGCAATGTGCTGTTTTGGGTGAAAACGGAGGAGCTATAAACCGCAAAAAAGGCGGCAAAGCTCCCCAAAAGCGAAGGTTTTGTCTTCGCTTTTGGGGAAAGAGGAGGAATGACGGCGCGTATGACTGATTTTTTTATGTAATAAAAAAAACGGAATGGAGCAAAGTCCATTCCGACGTGGTTGCGGGGACGGGATTTGAACCACGCGACCTTCGGGTTATGAGCCCGACGAGCTACCAAACTGCTCCACCCCGCGATATATAATTCAGGATTGATGGTGCCGGAAACCGGAATCGAACCGGTACGGGAAATCAATCCCACAGGATTTTAAGTCCTGGGCGTCTGCCAGTTCCGCCACTCCGGCACGTGAACATCATCAACTCTGCTATAATACCACAATCCGGACACTTTGTCAATAGCTTTTGGGAAAATTTTTAAAACTTTTTGCAAAACTGCTGCTGTCATGTCGGATTTTCAGTTTTTTTGCATTAAATGTCCGCGTAAGAAAACAAAGATTTTTTGCTGCCGCCGATAAATATTATTAAAGTTGTAAAAATAATATTGACATTTTTTATTTTAAGGTTTATCATCATATAAAAGAATACTTTGGAGGTTTTGCATTGTTTAAAATCAGTACATTAAGCAACGGAATAAGAGTTGTTACAGAAAAAATAGATTACGTTCGCTCGGTTTCGGCGGGAGCGTGGGTCGGCGCAGGCTCGGCTATGGAAAACAAGTCAAACAATGGCGTTTCACATTTTATAGAGCATATGCTGTTTAAAGGTACAAAACGGCGCAGCGCGCGTGATATTGCGGAGTATATGGACAGAGTCGGCGGTCAGCTCAACGCGCTTACGGCAAAGGAATATACCTGTTTTTACGCCAAAACACTGACGGAGCATTATGATATGTCGTTTGACATACTTGCCGACATGATAGTGAATTCAACATTTTCTGAGGAAAATATCAGTACGGAAAGGCGGGTTATTGCCGAGGAAATAAATATGTGCGACGATTCGCCGGAGGACTATATTCACGATTGCCTTAGCCGCCTTGTGTGGAGGGATGAGCCGCTCGGCTACCCGATTGCAGGTACAGTGAAATCAATAGACGGTATCGGCAGGCGCGAGCTGCTTGACTATCGCGACAGCCTGTACTGCGGTGAAAACATGGTGATTTCCGTTGTGGGCAGCTTTGACGAAACGGAAGCCCTTGACAAATTGGAGAGTTACTTCGGCGGCATAGAACGGCACACGGAGGCTGACCTCGGTCAAAAACGTCTGAATGTGGTGCGCAATACTGAAATTATAAAAAAGGACACGGAGCAGTGCCATATCTGTATGGGACTGGAAGGGGTTTCGCGTGATGATGACCGCATCTATGACCTTCTTATAATAAATGCGCTTTTCGGCGGAAACATGAGTTCGCGGCTCTTTCAGCGCGTGCGCGAGGACGCGGGACTTGCATATTCGATTTATTCGTTTGCGAATACCTATAAAAACAACGGCTCATGGGTACTTTATGCGGGACTGAACACGGAAAGCCTTTTTGACGCAATGAAAATAATTAACGAGGAAACCGTCAGACTGAAACGCGATAAGCTGACCCGTGAGGAAATCGACGTTGCCAAGGAGCAAATGAAGGCGTCGGTTATTATGGGAATCGAGAGTATGTCGGGGAGGATGAGCAGCTACGGCAGGTCGATCCTGTTTGATAACAAAATAAGAACACCGGAGGAAATAATAGCGCAGATTGAGAGTGTAAACACCGACTCTGTTGCGGAAACGATAGAGCGGGTTTTTGACATAGACAAGCTGAATATTGCGGTTATCGGCAGAATAGAAAACACAGAGGAAGAAATCGCGGGAATAATGAATTTTTAACGGAGTGATATTTATGAACATAAGAAAAACAAGGCATGAGGATTTGGCGGAGCTGCTTGAAATCTATAACTATGAGGTTTTAAACGGTACGGCTACGTTCGATTTACATCCGAAATCAATGACGGATTGGGAGAAATGGTTTTCGGCACACGGAAAGGAAAATCATCCTCTGTACACGGCGGAGCTGGACGGAAGGGCGGTCGGATACGCATCGCTTTCGCCGTACCGCGACAAGGAAGCATATGCAGCAACCGTGGAGCTGTCGGTTTATGTTGCGCACGACTGCCGCGGCATGGGAATTGCAAGTAAGCTCATGAAGGTAATTTTGGATGACGCAAAAAACGATGAAAGAACGCATACGGTTGTGTCCGTTATCACATCGGGAAACGAGCCGAGCCGCTGCCTTCACGAAAAATTCGGATTTGAGTTTTGCGGAACGATTGCCGAGGTGGGGAAAAAGTTCGGACGCTATATCGGAATCGATAATTACAGATTGACCGTTTAACTTCAAAACGGTTTTGGAGTTAAATACTTTCACACTAAACAAAAGCGCGGAAACGTGAACACGGCGGTACTATTGCCGTGTTCGCATTTCCGCGATTTTTTATTAAAGAAAGCCTGACACTATTAAAGAAAGTCTGACGCTATTAAAGAAAGTCTGACGCTATTAAAGAAAGCCTGACGTATAAAAATAAACTGCGCTTTGTAATTTCAGCAGCTCAACTTTCGTCAATGCTTACGGCTTTTATTTTGTTGATTGGGCAGACAACCGTATTTCCGTTTGAGGAATCCCTTATGGCTATGAAATCCTTGCCGACGCCTGATAAAATACCGCTTTTTTCGCCGTTCGGGAGCCTATCGCCCGCAAACTCGACAGTGACGCGCACATCGCCGCAGTTGCACAGATAGCCGCTCATGCTGCCGCTTTCGGCGCAAAGACCGTTTTCGGCGCTGCGCGGCATGATGCTGCGTTCCGCTGCTGACGGGCGGAAATCATCACCCATAAGCCATGTACTGTGCTCGGGAGATACGGCTGTAATATTTTCGGCGGCGCTGTTCGCGCTCTGAACCGAATCACGGTTCGGTATTGATTGATTCGGCATACCGTTTTGCATATTGACGTGACCGGAATCGGACATATCGCGGATATTCGGAAAAATATCGTATGTATCCGCGCTGCGCAGCGGCTCGTCGGGAACGCCGACAGCGGTGGGATTGCTTCCCGGCGGGACAATTACAACAGGCTGCTCGGACGGCCACGGCGGGTTGGGGTTTTTGTTATTTAAACCAAATTTTTTCAAAAAATCATTTCCTTTCTTTTCAAAAATGGATTTATATTGCTATTACAGAATATGCGGTCAAAAAATTTTTGTTAAAACGGAATAAAAAACGGCATACGGGCAAATAATACATTTGAGAAAATTTAAAAGAGATTTTCTTACAAAATAAAAAAGGAGTGAATTTGAGATGTCAAATCAGAACCGTGACAACAAGAACGAGAACAAGAACAACCAGAACAAGAACGAAAACAAGAATAATCAGAACAAAAACGAGAACAAGGAAGAAAGATAGTATAGGAAAATTTATTTTCCAACCGTTTCATAGGATTTCCTATGTGATTAAAAAAAGGCCCCAGCGGTCTTTTTTTAATTTACATATATGTATTTCATACTATAATCCCTGCCCGAGCGGGAAAAAATAATCGTGAAGGAGGGATATATTGAACAGTTTGAGCAAAAAAATATTTTCGCTTATATTCACTCTTTTATTTGCCGCAGGCACAGCGGGAACATCTCCCACTGTGCGAGGTGCGGCGGAAAGCGTACAGACGGCAGCGGGAGCAGCTATGCCGCGCAGCGTTATTCCGGGCGGAAAAAGCATCGGAGTGATACTCAGCACGGACGGCGTGACAGTGGCAAGCGTTGCGGAGTTTGAAACGGAGGACGGCAGAACGGTTTCGCCGGCAAAGGAGGCGGGAATTGCCGCGGGCGACTTTATAACGGAGCTGAACGGACAAAGGCTGAAAAGCGTAGCCGAGCTGAACAAAACGGTTGAAAAATTGCAGGGCGAGGGGATTTCGGCGGAGGTTGTGCGCCGCGACAAAAAAATCAATCTGCTGATTACACCGCAGAAGGCAAAGGATGACGGAAAATACCGAATCGGGGCATGGATAAAGGACGCAGCGTCCGGGATAGGCACGCTGTCGTTTTATGACCCGCAAAGTCACGGCTTTGCGGCGCTGGGACACGGAATATGCAGCACGGAAAACGGAAATCTGCTCTCTGTGGATAACGGCAGCATACTTGCATCGACCATTATATCTGTGAGAAGGGGGGAAAAGGGAATCCCCGGTGAGCTGAAGGGCGTGTTTCAGGAAAACAGAGAGGTACTTGGCAGTATTCTGAAAAATTCCGAGTGCGGAATCTACGGAAGGTATTATGCAGCGCCTGAAAATGTCGAAAAAGTTCCGATTGCGGCAAAGGGAGATGTTCACACAGGCGCGGCGCAGATTCTTGCCGACGTGGAGGGAAGCCGGGTGCGCAGCTACAGCGTTGAGATTCTGCGTGTAATGCCGGACAGCCGCGAATCCTCAAAAAGCATGGTGATAAAAATATGCGATGAGGAGCTTATAAACAAAACCGGAGGTATCGTGCAGGGAATGAGCGGCAGTCCGATAATTCAGGACGGAAAGCTCATCGGCGCGATAACCCATGTTTTTGTCAACGACCCGACCCGCGGCTACGGAATATTTGCGGAGCGAATGCTGGATAATCTTGTGAATATGAGTTAATGAATTTTATGTACCAAAAAGCTGTCGGATTTTTCGACAGCTTTTTGGTATTCTTTTTTATATTTTAAGTATAGTTTTTGCTAAGAACACAGAAAAAAATTAGGCATATTTAACTAAAAAATAAAAATATACCCGTAAAAACTTGAATATTCGACAAAAAAAGAGTATAATAAAAATATCTTGTTTTTCAGAAAGGAAAGGGATTATGGAAAAACTGTTTAAACTTAAACAAAACGGCACCAATGTTAAGAAGGAAATCATTGCCGGTATTACGACATTTCTTGCAATGGCGTACATACTTGCGGTAAATCCGAATTACCTCGGTGTCATCGACGGCGCGTCAAAGGGTGCGATTTTTACCGCAACGGCATTGTCGGCGGCAGTCGCGACACTCTGCATGGCGTTCTTTGCAAACTATCCGGTAGCGCTTGCTTCGGGCATGGGTCTTAACGCGTTCTTTGCATACACCGTATGCGGCGCAATGGGATGCTCCTACGAGGTTGCTCTTACGGCGG
>URZD01000084.1 GCA_900552305.1 uncultured Eubacteriales bacterium | reverse complement strand
TCGCGGAAGATAGAAGGATTTTCAGCTGTAAAAGTTTTCACCCGCAGAGTTATTACGCCCTGCGGGTGATTTTTTAGGGAAACGTATGTATTCTGACCGATTGTTTTGCGACTCGTCTATATTCCGTATAGGTCAAACGGCGGTGTGTACTCTTTTTTTGCGCTTGAACGCTCCTGCATAAAACCGTTTGTCATGCCGAGCCGAATTGCTTCGTCAACAACGGAACGGTACTCAAAATCGGTGATTTTTCGGTTAAGCTCAGGAAATTCCGCGTACTGCTCATACGGCGTATACTGGCTCATAAGGCTTAGAATAAAGCTGTCGGGTGAAAAGCGCGCACTAAGCTCCCGCATGATTTGTATGGAGTCCTTTCTGCACGAAGGAAGAACAAGGTGACGTATTATTGTTCCACGTTTAAGAAGTCCGTCATCGGCAAATGCGGGTTTTCCCGTCTGACGTATCATCTCCGCGGCGGCTTGTACGGAATATTCAAAATAATCTTCCGCGCCGCTGTACTTTTTTGAAAGAGCCGGGGAAAAATATTTAACGTCCGTAAGGTATATATCAATATATCCTTCAAGCTGCGCCAGCGTTTCGCGCAGCTCATAGCCGCCCGTATTATACACCAACGGAATATTGACCTTGCCGCGGCAAAGCTCTATTGCGCGAATAATCTGCGGCACATACGGAGTAGGGGTCACAAGGTTTATGTTGTGCGCGCCTTTTTCCTGCAGCTCAAAAAAGATTTCGGAGAGCCGCTCCGCATCTATATCCTTGCCGTACATTCCGCGGCTTATTTGACTGTTTTGACAAAATACGCATTTAAGATTGCAGCCGCTGAAAAACACTGTTCCCGAGCCGCGTGTTCCGCTTATGCACGGTTCTTCGCCGAAGTGCAGCGCGGCTCGCGCCGCGCGAAGAGCGCTGCCGGCGCCGCAAACACCTCGGGTCTTACTTCTGTCCGCACCGCAGCGCCGCGGACATATACGGCATTTATTCACGGATATTCACGCTCCTTTCCGAACGTCTCTAAATACAGCTTTTGGGGATCAAATTCATTTTACATACTCCTATTATATTCCATAAAATTTCTGTTGTCAAATAAAACTGTTGACAAAAGCGATTTTATATGTTATATTATTCGATGTTAAAATTATTTTAAATTCAAACAAAAGGTGACAAGATGAAAAACAATCAAAAGGAACGGCTGAACAGATTTTTTGTTCACGTATTCAATCAGATTTTATCGTGGGAGGAAAAATCATTCAAGGAGTCGGGAATTACCGACATAACGCTGCGCGAGCTTCATGTGATAGAGGCGGTATATCACCTTATAGAGAGCAGAAATAACAAAATGGCTGACATTGCGGAGTTTTTGTCAATCACGCCCGGGTCGCTTACAACGTCGGTAAATGTTTTGGTAAAAAAGGGGTATTTAAAGCGCGAAGGCTCGGAAAATGACAGGCGGGTGGTTTACATAGTTCCGACAGAAAAGGCGGCGGAGGTAAACGAAATTCACGCCAAGTTTCACAGCGATATGATAGACGGGGCGCTGCCGCTTATCGAAGGCGACATGGTAGAGCCGCTGCTTGATGCGCTTGAACGGCTTGAGGTTTTTTTTGAAGAACGATGCGGAAACAGAAAATAAATTTTATTTAAACGGAGGTTTTACGACATGAAAAAGGAATTTAAGAAGTATGACATACCTAAATTTAACAATTTCAGAGATGTACTGGAGCGCGGTGCGACAAACGGCGGTGACAAGCCCGCCTTTTTGTACCGTGAAAAAAAGGAGATAAAAAAGGTTTCGTATAAACAGTTCAGGGACGATACGCTTTACCTCGGAAACGCGCTTTTTGACATGGGCTTTTCGGGCGCGCACGTTGCCTGTATCGGTGAAAACAGCTACAGATGGCTTACCGTTTACATGACAATGCTCAATTCAAACGGCGTGTTTGTGCCTGTTGACAGACTTCTCCCGGAGGATGATATTGTAACAGTACTTAACCACAGCGAAACAGAGGTTCTGTTTTTCTCCGAAAAGTTTGAAAAAACAATCAATAATATAAAGGAAAGACTGGAATTTGTAAAGCAGTTTATATGCCTCGGCAAATCGGAGGACTATTTGACCTATGATAATGTTATCGCTTCCGGCAAAAAGCTCTGTGAAAGCGGTTTCCATAAGTATGAGGAAGCAAAGGGCGACACAAACGCTCTGCGCGTGCTGGTTTACACCTCCGGCACGACGGGTATGCCTAAGGGTGTTATGCTGAGCGAACATAACATAGTTTCATGTATATATAACGGAATGAAAATTTCGCGTCTGTATGACAGGGCGATTTCGCTTCTGCCTTATAATCACTCATACGAAATGTGCGGAATCCTTGCAGGGCTCAATAATCACACATCGGTATTCATAAACGACAGCATACGCGGAATAATGAAAAATTTTGCGGACTTCAAGCCGGAAAGCGCATATCTTGTTCCGTCATTTCTCGAGGTGTTTTATAAGCGCATAAATCATCAGCTCGGCGATAAAAAACCGTTGGTTGAAAGATTGATAAAGGTCAGCAACGCGCTGCGCAAGATCGGAATCGATATGCGGCGCGTGTTCTTCGGACAGATTCTCAAAGCGTTCGGCGGCGAGATGAAGAAGGTTGTATCGGGCGGTGCGCCGATAAGACCGGAGATTGCGGAGTTTTTCGACAGTATAGGCATAAATGTCGTAAACGGCTACGGAATCACAGAGTGCGCTCCGCTTGTCAGCATAACGCGCGATAATTTTGAGGACTGCAGTACCTCAGGCGTGCCGATTGACTGCATAAGCGTTAAGATAGAAAATGCGGACGAGAACGGCATAGGCGAAATCTGCGTCAAGGGTGATTCTGTAATGCTCGGCTATTACAAAAACAAGGAGGAAACAGATAAGGTAATCCGCGATGGCTGGTTTCATACAGGCGACCTCGGCACTATAGACGGCGAGGGCAGAATTATTGTCACAGGCAGAAGTAAAAACCTTATCGTTCTTAAAAACGGAAAAAATATCTTCCCCGAAGAAATAGAGGGTTATATAATGTCGATTCCTTACGTTAAGGAGGCTGTGGTGACCTCGTACAAGAATGCGGAGGGTCTTGAAATCGGTCTTTGTGCGTATGTTTACCCTGATGAAGAAAGCGGATGTACCGAGGAAATGCTGCGCGGGGACATTGACCGCGCGTGCAGCAGCCTGCCGAAGTATAAAAATGTAACAAAAATAGTTATAAGAGACAAGGAATTTGAAAAAACGACATCCAATAAGATAAGACGAAACCGTATTGAGAGCGATATAACCGCTAATGCTTAGGGATAAAAATTAAAGCATAAATTTTATTAAGAATTTTACTGTGAATACTTGACAAAAAAGCAAGGATGTGCTATTCTTAATAATATAATATGCAATGGTAATTATTAAATAAAATCCAATAACATTAGGAGGAAAGATTATGAAAAAAGGATTGATTTCAATCGTTTTGGTCGCAGCTATGCTGACGGTTATGTCATGCGGTGCATTTGCGTACGATCATCTCGGTACTCTTTCAACGATAGGTCGGTATATGGAAGGTAAGCTTTCAGCTGCAGCGCTTGAGAACAGAACGGTTAAGGTGGAAACAAACATTCAGGTAAAGAACAGTGATGACACGGAATTTTCCGAAGGTCCGATTGTTGTAAGAAAGGCAAGCTCGGCTGATTTTCCGACGTTTGACTTTAAGACAACATTGTATATGGGTGCGGTAAAGGATGCTTTTGTTAGGTATATAAATGCCGGAAAAACTCTTATAGAGACAGACGAGGCTCTTTCCGATGCTCAGAAAACAGCTACAAAGGCAAAACTTGACGCACAGAAGGTAAAGGGCGAATTTTTAATAACGATTACATATCCGACAGCTCTTGAGTTGCCCGCAGATTTTCTTGCCGACAACAAGACTATGGAAGGTTTCAGTGCTGACAGCAAGAGAATTTTTAAGGAAAAAAGCAGAGCAACTGCCGTAAACGGTGACGAGACAACTCTTACAATAACTGTTGAGGTACAGAGTCCGGATGGTGCAAATAACTTTGTAACAAAAGCTCAGCTTGAGGATGCAAGTGCAAATTATTTTTCGGACATGACAATAGAGTGCAGCGGCGTTAAGACATCGGCTCTTACAGGCAGTGCGCCTTACAAAATTAAAGGTACGGTAACAGGCGCTACTACAGTGTTCGATGACGATGGTGATACCGCATACATTTCATACAACGGTATTCAGCAGGCGTCAACAGATTTGTCAACACCGATTAACGGCGAGGATATTGATGATGCGTGGATTTACATCTACAACAGAACGTACGGCGGCGGAAGCGGCGGCGGAAGCAACGGTGACGAGAGTATCCCCAAGACAAAGGTTATCGTTATGTTTGATGTAAACTCCGACACAACCCTCATTAACGGAATGGAGGTTGACAGAAATGCTACAATCAATCTTGATGAGATAAAAAAGCCGACAAAGGCTGGTTATATATTCGACGGTTTCTATGAAGATACAACTTTCTCAAAGAAACTGAGCGGAGAGTATAAGGTCACAAAGGACACGGTCCTTTATTCAAGATGGATTGAGGAAGAAACACCGGATGTATTCAACGATGAGCATTTGGCTTATATCGCAGGTTACCCTGACGGAACAATCAAGCCGCTTAACAACATCAGCCGCGAAGAGGTTGCTACAATTCTTTACAGACTTTTAAAGACTGACGCAAGAACAAAAATTTACAGCGCCACAAATTCGTTTAGTGATGTTGACAGCACAAGATGGTCAAATGAAGCTGTTTCGACAATGGCTAACGGCGGATATATCAAGGGATATGAGGACGGCACATTTAAACCGGAGAACAATATCACAAGAGCTGAGTTTGTTACTATTGTTGCAAGATTTACCGAAGCAAGAACAACAGACGGCGATTACTACAGAGACATTGACGGTCACTGGGCAAAGGGTTATATCCAGACAGCTGCCGATAAGGGTTGGCTCGAAGGCTATGCTGACGGCACATTCAGACCCGATGAATATATCACTCGTGCTGATGTAATCAAAATCATGAATAATATGCTCAACCGTCATGTTGATGCAAAGGGTTTAAATGAGAAGGCTACACAGTGGAGCGACAATCCGGAGGGAACATCATACTACTATGATATTCTCGAGGCCACAAACTCACACAACTTTGAGAGAAGTGCCGGCGAGGCAATCGAGAAGTGGACAGAGCTTGTAAGCAAAACTCTTATCGTTGACAAGACCTTTGCAGAATAAAGCTGCAAAGCAAAAAGCAAGTGCTGTTTATTCGGCGGGCGCATATATGCGCCCGCTTTTTGTATATAATTGCCGCGTATGACGTGTAACTTTTGTTACATAAATTTGTTACATAAATTATTTAGACCTTTCAGCTCTTTGCTAATAGACGGAGTATAACAAGAAAAAATTTCTTTAGATATGTTTTGCCTTTGTTAAGATACTGATAAATATTTACAGATACATTATATTTAATTTTAGAAATTGCAATTCAAATTTTTGTCTTTTTAAAAATACTTGAAAAAAGGCGAAAGCTGTGGTATACTGTTATATAATTAAGTGTTTGCCGCCTGCTGATATAGTCAACTGCAAACACTATAACAGCCAAATATTGTAAAAACTTGCCTTTTAGCGCGATTGGCAGCTTATTTGGGTATATTACTGTAATTTAAAAATCGAGAGGTATCACTATGAAAAGACGTAAAACATCCTCATTTGACCTATATATTTTTCTGATTTTAATTGCATTTGAAATTTTGATGTCGTTCACGTTTCTCGGCTATATACATATTCCGCCGATTTCGGTTACATTCGCTTATATTCCGATTTTGGTTGCCGCGTGCATTTTGGGTACCGTGCAGTCAACGGTAATCGGTGCGGTATTCGGCTTAGCAAGTATGTATAAATCATGTGTTTCTTATGCGTTTGCGGCAGATATGCTGTTTTCTCCGTTTATGAGCGGAAATCCGCTTGGGAGCGTTGTTCTTGCGCTTGGGACAAGAACGCTGTTCGGACTGATTGCGGGACTTGCCTTTAGTGCGGCGAAAAAACGGAAAAATCCACAGCTTTATATGCGTATCGTTTCGGCGCTTTCCCCAATAACTCACGCGTTGCTTGTTTTGGCAGCAATGGATATATTTTTTAAAGGCAGCACAGCCGGATATTTTCAATCCCGCTATCTTGTGCTGAGTAATATTCTTTCATCGCTTGTTTGTATTGCGGTTACGGAGCTTACATGGCGGATTTATAATAAAAAGATATTAACGGTAAAGACCGCTATAGATCACTCAAGACATATTGAATATATTGATTCGGGTAAAAAACGAACGCTTGTTTCGCTGTTTACGGTTTTTGTTCTCGGCATGACCGTTGCGGCTGCATGGTATTTTGCGGAAAGAATGTTGTATGTGCTTGATTTTTACAAAATATCAAATTCTTTTACGGTAAGAGCTGATATTATTCATCTCCAGATTCAGTTTATGGCGGCTGTTTTTTCTTTGAATATTATAAGTATTACAGTTTTGGCTTTAGGTTATCAGTACACTGCTTACAGAAATTTTCTCGGTGAGTTTGACGCGGTTACAAACGTAATGGGGCGTAGGATTTTTATTAACTGCTGTGAAAGAGCACAGAAAAACTTTGACCCACATATTTGTACAGAAGGTTGGTTTTTGCTTTTTGATATTGACAATTTCAAAACAATAAACGATACTCTTGGGCATACCGCGGGCGATAATGTGCTCAGAGAGGTTGTGTTTGTTTTGAAAAACACATTTTATAATTGCGGAATAACAGGCAGAATGGGCGGAGATGAGTTTGCGGTTTTAATTGATAAAAAAGCTGTATCTGAGGAGGAAATGAAAAAAGCTCTCGACGGTTTTTTGAGAGAGATTTCGGATATACTCGGCAACGGACATAAGGTAAGCTGCAGTATAGGCGGGTGTCGGTTTGCGTTTCCCGCAGACATGACACAGCTTATGGATAAAACCGATTTGCTTTTGTATGAGGCAAAGCGGAACGGCCGCGCCTGCTATGTTTTGGGGAGCTATACCGATGAAGAAAGCATCGGCGAGAAAAATAATTAGCTGCTTTATCGGAAAATTTCGATTTTTTCAGCCCTTTAAGCCGTATCGACGATAATATTCCTTAAAGTTTATACAAAAGAAACAAAAATTATTTTCGATTATACAAGAAAAGTGCTTGAAGTAATTTAAAAAGCGTGCTATAATATTTATATCTGTGTCGGACATAGATACGTCCGATGTTTAAATTGATTAAAAATGCTGTAAAAGCAGAAAGGTAATCGGTGAATTTATGGATACTACTCTGGTTGTTATGGCTGCCGGAATGGGCAGCAGATTTGGAGGACTCAAACAGATGGAGCCGGTCGGACCGGGCGGCGAATTTCTTATGGACTTTTCCGCATTTGACGCGAAGGAAGCAGGCTTTAACAACGTTGTGTTTGTAATCAAGAAGGAAATGGAGGAGGACTTCAAGCACATTGTCGGAAACAGGGTTAAAAAGTATATTGACATAGATTATGTATTTCAGCCGACAGACGACCTCCCTGAAGGCAGAAAAAAGCCGTGGGGAACAGGTCACGCGATTCTTTGCTGCCGTGACAAGGTAAAAACTCCGTTTGCAATAATAAACGCGGACGATTACTACGGAAAGCAGGCATATACAGAGATAAACAGCTTTTTGCAAACCGCGTCAGACAGCCATTTTGCTATGGTTGCTTACGATTTGGAGCAGACCACGACCGACAACGGCACGGTTACGCGCGGAGTATGCCGCGTTGAGGACGGCTACCTTACCGGAATACGCGAAACCCGCGAAATAAAGGGAACAGAGTACCCGGATGAAAACGGAAACATGGTTACTCTGCCGCACGGCACTGTTGTTTCGATGAATTTGTGGGGATTCACGCCGGAGATATTCGGGTATCTTGACAGAGAATTTAAAAAATTTAAAGAAACCCGCGATATTACAAAGGAGGAATATCTCGTTCCCGATGTGGTCGATACTCTGATAAAAAACGGTGAGGCGGACGTAAAGGTACTCAGAAGTCCCGACCGTTGGTACGGGATGACATACAAAGAGGATAAAGAAACTGTCAGCGCAGCGATGAAAAAGCTCGTTGAAGAAGGAAAATACAACGGTATTTCTTAAAAAACAAAAGATGGTGGCAGAACATGAAGGATATTATTGAAAGAAAAGCCGAACACGTTAAAGACTATGACGTAATCGTTGCCGGCGGCGGCGTCGCGGGTGTTGCAGCCGCGGTTTCGGTGCGGAGAATGGGGAAAAGCGTTCTTCTTATTGAGAAAACGGTAGGTCTTGGCGGACTTGCGACAACCGGACTTATAAATCTGTTTGTGCCGATGTGCAACGGCAGAGGAGTTCAGATAATTAAGGGAATGGCGGAGGAGCTGCTTCGGCTTTCGGTTAAGTACGGCTATGACACCATCCCGAAGGAGTGGCAAAACGGCGAGCCGGGGTTTGGAAAAACCAACGTGCGGTATCTTACGCGTTTTTCGGCTCCGATTTTTACGCTTGCAATGACGGAGCTTGTCAAAAACGAAGGGGTTGACCTGCTTTTTGACACAATTATAACCGAGCCGATAATGGACGGCAATGTCTGCCGCGGACTTGCGGTTGAGAATAAAACCGGCTGTCAGACCTACGGAGCGAAGATGATAATCGATACGACCGGCGATGCCGACGTGCTTTACCGTGCGGGAGTTCCTACCGTTCAGGGCAGAAACTTTCATTCGTACTTTACAATGGGCGCGGACGTGGATTCCTGCCGCGAAGCTGCGGAAAAGAAAAATATGTCAAAGCTCTACAGCTACAAATTCAACGGCGGCGAGGCGTCGCTCTACGGCGACAATCAGCCGGAGGGCAAGCCGACAAGAGAAGGCACAA
>URZD01000083.1 GCA_900552305.1 uncultured Eubacteriales bacterium | reverse complement strand
TGACGCGTATGGGATTTTCCTCAAAAATCGTAGTGACGGGCGACGTTACGCAGATTGACCTGCCGCGCGATAAAAAATCGGGTCTGCGCGATGCGGAAATCGTTCTTAAAAATGTTGAGGGTATCGAGTTCATGTATCTGAGCGAGCTTGACGTTGTGCGTCATCCGCTTGTACAGAAAATCGTAAAGGCTTACGAAAGAAAAAATCTGGAGCGCGAGAGAGCTTCAAGAAATCACAATAAAGGCAGAAAAAATAATGAAGGTATCAATCAGAAATAATCAGAAAAAGTTTAAGGTTACAAAGGAAATGCGCGACCTTGTGCGCAGCGCGGTCAAAGCCGCCCTTGAATACATGGATTTTCCGCTGAAATCCGAGGTCAGCGTGATGTTCACCGATGATGAGGAAATTCATGAGCTGAACAGGCTGCACAGGGGCGTTGACCGTCCGACCGATGTTTTGTCGTTCCCGCTTTTTGAGTATGACGAAAACGGAGATATAATAGAGGACGATTTGGACTTTAACCCGAACGGCGAAATGATTCTCGGCGATATTGTTATTTCCCTGGAAACCGCGTCAAGACAGGCACAGGAATACGGTCATTCGTTCGAGCGCGAAATCGGTTTTCTTACCGTCCATTCCATGCTCCACCTTTTCGGGTACGACCACATGACCCCGGAGGACGAGGAGGAAATGTTCGGCTATCAGCGCGAAATCCTTGAA
This sequence comes from uncultured Eubacteriales bacterium, assembly GCA_900552305.1. GTDB lineage: Bacteria > Bacillota > Clostridia > Monoglobales > Monoglobaceae > UMGS1494. The sequence continues at coordinate 8,328 of URZD01000083.1, read as the reverse complement.
AGGATGGGTCTTGAACGATGAAACTTTTAAAAAGTTTTGGATTTGCCTTTTCGGGAATACTGAACGCGCTGAGAAACGAAACCAACTTCCGTATCCATACGGTTGCGGCAATATCGGTAATATGGTTTGCCCGCGTCTACGGACTGGCTCCGATGCAGCTTGCGCCGCTGGTGCTTGTGATTTGCCTTGTAATGGTGGGCGAGCTGCTTAACACCGCGGTCGAAGCAATGGTCGATATTATATCCCCCGAAAGATGCCGTCTTGCAAAAATCGCAAAGGACTCCGCGGCGGGCGCGGTATTGATTCTGGCGGCGGGAGCCGTTGTGCTTGCGTTCCTTACGTTCTCGGATAAGGACAGGCTCCTAAATGTTCTTGAATATATAACAAAATATTATCCGTTTATTATTGCATATATTGCGCTCTGCGCGGTTTATATATTTTTGCCGCGGTCGGGCAGTACAAAGGAAGGGAAATAACAGAATATGAAATCAGGTTTTGCAGCAATTACGGGACGCCCCAATGCGGGAAAGTCCACACTTATGAATAAAATAGTCGGCGAGAAGGTTGCGATTGTGTCAAACAAGCCGCAGACCACCCGAACAAAAATCCTCGGCGTACATACCGAGGATGACTGCCAGCTTGTGCTGATTGACACCCCCGGAATACACAAGCCGCACAACAAGCTCGGTCAGAAAATGGAGAAATACATCTACACCGCAACGCAGGATATTGACGTTCTTCTTTACGTTGTGGACTGCAATATCCACGAAAACGAGTACGAAAAGGAGAAGGCGGCGCTTGCCGGACTGAAAAAATCGAATGTTCCGGTTATCCTTATTGTAAACAAGATAGACACCGTACCCAAGCTGCAGCTGCTCCCGGTTATGGACAAGCTGCGCGAAATGTACGATTTTCACGGTATTGTGCCGATTTCCGCGCAAAAGGGTACAAACATCGGCGAGCTTATGAAGGAAATTCGCGAGTGTCTGCCCGAGGGTCCGCAGTTCTTCCCCGGCGATGTCATAACCGACCAGCCGGAGCGTCAGATTGTTGCGGAGTTTATCCGCGAAAAGGCTCTGCGGCTTTTGAATCAGGAGATTCCGCACGGCGTTGCGGTGGAAATCGAGAAAATGAAAAGGCGCGACAACGGCACATATGAGATTCTTGCCGCCATATACTGCGAACGTCAGAGCCACAAAGCCATAATAATCGGCAAGGGCGGCGAAAAGCTCAAACAGATAGGCAGCCGCGCACGTCAGGACATCGAACGGTTTCTTGACGCAAAGGTTTATCTTGAGCTTTGGGTAAAGGTCAAGGAGGACTGGCGCAACAAGGAGAGCTTTATGAACACAATCGGCTTTGAATAATAAAAGCCGATTGCGTTGAAAACATAAATGTCAAAAACTGCCTTAAAGCGCCCGCTGAAGGCGGCGCGGCGCACGGCTGCGGCATTTTACGCGGATTTGCCCGCGGCTGCGGCGTGCGGTTGCATTTATTTCCTACATAATATTTTTATCCTTTTTCAATACTAAACATAAATGAATTAAGAGGATTTCCCCGCTCTCGCGGGCGGCGGGTTGCCTATGCTTGTTTTTCTCGGCAGCGGGTACAGCCCGCGCGAAAAACGCCGAATCGCGGGGATTTGTTCTTTAACAAAAAGTACGGACGGAGGATAAGTGTATGACGGAGCGGGATAATGCGTGGGAGCTTTTTGAAAAAACAGGTCGAATTGACGCGTATCTTTCATACAGAGCGCGCAGAGAAAATAACGGTACAAACAATACTACACTTGAGGTCGGTGAAGACTTTGGGATTGATAAAGACGACGGGCGTTGTAACCAAAACGGTAAAGTACGGTGAAACAAGCCTGATTGTGACTATAGTCACTAATGACATGGGTAGGATTTCCGCCATTGCCAACAATGTGCGTACGAACAAATCGGGAATGATGGCGGGACTTCAGCTTTTCGCCTACAGCGAGTTTGTCATGTATAAAAGCAAAAGCAAAACAGGTCTTTACCGCCTAAACGAGCTGACCGTTTTGGAGAGCTTTTCCGACATCCGCGAATCGCTGGAAAAGCTGGCGTACGCGTCATATTTTTCGGAGGTTGTGAACAGGACAACCGCGGAGGATGATGCCGACGGCGAGGTTTTGCCGCTCCTTTTGAATGTGCTTTACGTCCTTGACCGAGGTTTACAGGACACGGAAAAAATAAAAACGGTTTTTGAGTGGCGGCTTTCCGCCGTTGCGGGATATACGCCGCAGCTCGGCGCGTGCAGTTCCTGCCGCGCGGAGAATGCGGAGTTCCTTTTGCTGATTTCGGGGTGCAGCGTATGCGAAAAGTGCGCCGAGGGCAGAGAGGACGCGGTGCGAATCTCTCCGCTTATGTGCAAAATAATAAATTTTATCTGCGGAGCGGACGGAAAAAAAATATTCTCCTTTGACGCGCCGGAGGATTCCATAAAATATCTCAGCCGTATCAGCGAGCTGTACATAGAGGCTCAGTTTGAACAAAAGTTTCCGACGCTCGACTACCTTAAAAAGGTGACGGCGCTGGAGGATAATGCGACATGAAAGGAGAAAACGGCATACAGTGAATAATACGGAAAACAGAAATCCGACTGCGGCGCGGAACGAGGTCAAAGACCTTTTACTCGGCGGCGGTGCGGGAGAGGTGGGTTTTTGCAGGCTTGAAACAGAAAACGATTTTAAGCTCGGCTATGCGGTGTCGTTTTATATTCCGCTTTCGGACGCGATAGTTGACGGAATCGACGGAGCGCCCACGCATACATATTTTCATCATTACAGAACGGTAAATACTTTGATTGACAACCTCGCGCTCAGAGCGGGACTTACGCTTGCAAGGCACGGCTACAGATACGCGCCGATTCCCGCGTCACAGTCGGTCTGCGGACTTCAGGGGATTTTTTCGCATAAGTACGCGGCGGTGCTTTCGGGACTGGGGACGGTCGGCAAAAGCGGTCTTTTTCTGTCCTCAAAATTCGGACCCCGCGTAAGACTCGGCACAATTCTTACCGACTGCGAGGTTGCGGAGGGGAGTAATCCGCTCCCGTCTGTCTGCGGCGGCTGCAACCTCTGTGCGGCGGCTTGCCCGGCAATGGCAATAACCGGTGAGGAATGGAAGGCGGGCGAGGAGCGCGAAAAAATAGTTGACGCAAAAGCGTGCAGCGAATATATGAAAAAGAAATTTCAGCTTATAGGCCGCGGCTCGGTCTGCGGAATTTGTATGCGCGTATGCCCGCGGGGCGGCAGACACTAAATTCTACATACATTTTTGTCAAAATTTCAGTGAAAAAGTATATATGCGGCATATTGACTAATTGTAAATAAATTGGTATAATAATAAGATGATAATTGATAAGTAATGAATCAATGTTGAAATGAGGTAAAACCAATGGAAAAGTTAGGATTAAACGAAATACGGGAAAAGTATCTTTCCTTTTTTGAGTCAAAGGGGCATTTAAGGCTTCCGTCGTTTCCGCTCGTACCGCAGAACGATGCAAGTCTGCTTTTGATAAACGCGGGCATGGCGCCGCTCAAGCCATACTTCACGGGCAAGGAGGTTCCGCCGTGCAAAAGGGTTACCACCTGTCAGAAGTGTATCAGAACCCCGGATATAGAGCGTGTCGGCAAAACCGCGCGTCACGGCACATTCTTTGAGATGCTGGGCAACTTCTCCTTCGGAGATTATTTTAAGAAGGAGGTTACCGGCTGGGCGTGGGAATTTATCACGCAGGTACTCGAAATCCCGGCGGACAGGCTTTGGGTCAGCGTTTACGAGGATGACGAGGAAGCTGTCGAGCTTTGGACAAAGCGCGTTGGCGTAAGTCCGGACAGAATCGTACGCCTCGGCAAGGAGGACAACTTCTGGGAAATCGGTACGGGTCCGTGTGGTCCGTGCTCGGAGATATATTTTGACCGCGGCGAGGCATACGGCTGCGGCAAGCCGGACTGTGCGGTCGGATGCGACTGCGACCGCTATGTTGAGTTTTGGAATCTGGTATTTACACAGTTTGACAAGGACGAAAACGGCAACTATAACCGTCTTGAGCATCCGAACATCGATACGGGCATGGGTCTTGAGCGTATGGCTTGTATAATGCAGGGCGTTACATCGATATTCGAGGTTGACACAATCCGCAGGGTGCTTGACTATGCGGCAAGCATGGCGGGCGTTGAATACGGCAGGGACGAGAAAACAGACGTCTCGCTGCGTGTAATCACAGACCATATAAGAAGTACTGTGTTCCTCGTTTCGGACGGCGTTTTGCCGGATAACGAAGGCCGCGGCTATGTACTCAGACGTTTGCTCAGACGCGCGGCGCGCCACGGCAGACTGCTCGGCATAGAAAAACCGTTCCTTTATAAAATAGCAAAGGTTGTTGCGAACGAGTCCAAGTCCGCATATCCGGAGCTTGAAGAAAAATTCGAGTATATCGAAAAGGTTATCAAGACCGAGGAGGAGCGTTTCTCTAAGACTATCGACCAAGGTCTTGTAAGACTTAACGATTATATAGACGCAATGAAGAAAAGCGGCGAGTCGGTACTCGGCGGCGATAAGGCGTTCAGCCTTTACGATACCTACGGATTCCCGATTGACCTCACCCGCGAAATAATAGAGGAAGCGGGCATGAGCATTGACGAGGACGGCTTTACCGCACTCATGAACGAGCAGAAGGAAAAGGCAAGAAAGGCTCGCGGGGATATGGAGGATGCCGCGTGGGATGAGGATATATTCTCGTCGCTTAAAACCGAAACGGTATTTGACGGTTATGAAAACGAGAGCATTGACGCGGAAATTATTGCTCTTGCCTCAAACGGCGAGCTGAAGGACAGCATAGGGGTCGGTGACTCTGTTACGGTAGTCCTTGACAGAACGGCGTTCTATGCCGAAAGCGGCGGTCAGGTCGGTGACAGCGGCGTTATTTTGAACGACGGCTGCGAAATATTGATTACCGATACAAAGAAGCTGAACGGAAGATTTCTGCACTTCGGTACGGTTAAAAAAGGCTCGGTAAAGGTCGGCGACAAGGTTACGGCAAAAATTGATTCTGTAAGGAGAGCGGCTATAAAGCGAAACCACTCGGCGGCGCACCTTCTCCAGGCGGCACTCAAAAAGGTTCTCGGCAACCATATTGCGCAGGCAGGCTCTTATGTGTCCGAGGATCGCGTCCGTTTTGACTTCTCGCACTTCACCGCGATGACTGCGGAGGAGCTTGCTCAGGTTGAAAGAGATGTAAACGAGCATATTCTTGCGGCGATGCCGGTTGAAACTATGGTAAAGAGCATAGACGAGGCAAAGAAGATGGGCGCAACCGCTCTGTTCGGCGAGAAATACGGAGAAACCGTCAGAGTTGTTAAAATGGGCGACTACAGCATGGAATTCTGCGGCGGTACTCATGTTTCCAACACGGGCAACATAGGACTTCTTAAAATAACCTCCGAAAGCGGAGTTGCGGCGGGCGTAAGACGTATCGAGGGCGTAACCGGCTTTGGTGTGCTTGAACATATGGCGGCTGCGGAAAAACTTATATCCGATATATCCGATACGGTTAAGTCCAATTCTTCGGAGGTGCTGAAGAAGGTTGCAGCGGTTACAGAGGAAAACAAGTCACTTAAACGCGAGCTTGAAAGCCTTAAGAGCAAAATGGCAAACAGCTCTCTTGCGGAACTTACCAACAGTGCCGAGGAGGTAAACGGCATAAAGGTGATTGCCGCGCGTCTTGACGACGGCATAGATATGAATGCGCTGCGCAATGCGGGTGACAACCTTAAACAAAAGCTTGACTGTGCTGTTATAGTTCTTGCATCGGCTGGCGGCGGCAAGGGGAATATAATCGCAATGGCTACGCCGGAGGCGATAAAGAAGGGCGCGCACGCAGGAAACATCATCCGCGAGGTCGCAAAGACCTGCGGCGGCGGAGGCGGCGGCAAGCCGGATTCCGCACAGGCGGGCGGTAAGGATGCAAGCAGGCTTGCTGATGCGCTTGCGCTTGTTAAGACGCTTATAAAATAAATAAAAATGGGGATAGGAAAAACCGAATCGGTTTTTCCTGTTTCTGCGAATATAATTGTCGGTGAAAGGGGTTGAAAACAGTGTCGGATTGTCTTTTTTGTAAAATAGCAAAGGGTGAAGTTCCGTCAACAAAGGTGTACGAGGACGAATACGTTTATGCGTTCCGCGATATTGCACCGCAGGCACCGGAGCATATTGTTATTATTCCCAAGACGCACATTTCCTCGGCAAATGAGCTTAATTCCGATAATGCGGATGTTGTAGGCAAGGTTTTTGTCGCTGCCGCAAAAATCGCGAAGGAGCTTGGCTTTGCGGAGAACGGATACAGAATAGTGAACAACTGCGGCGAGGACGGCGGACAGACCGTGGGTCATCTGCATTTCCACCTTCTTGCGGGGCGCAACCTCGGTTGGCCTCCGGGTTGATGATAACAATTAAAACAAAAAAATTCTCGCGTCCGCAGCAATGAGGGCGCGAGAATTTGTAAAATGTGAGCCTTTACGGGCGAAAAAGTCTCTTATCATTCCTTGCCCTGCTGATAAGAGATACAAGAAACAAAATAAATGCCGTGCAGGGCGGCGGAATGGAGACTTTTTATGAATCGTGAACTTAACGACTACTTACAGCAGCTTTTACAGCAGCATAATACCATTATAAATATTCCGCAGCATTACTACAACGAATACAATGTTAAACGCGGTTTGCGTAATGCTGACGGAACAGGTGTTCTTGCCGGACTGACATCAATCGGTGAGGTTCACGGTTACGTCATGGACGAGGGGCCGAAAGCGCCTATTGTCGGACAGCTGAGATACCGCGGTATATCGGTTGACGACATTGTAAAGCACTGTCTTGAAGAGGACAGGTTTGGTTTTGAGGAGGTTATTTTCCTTATAACATTCGGCTTTTTGCCCAAAAAAGAGGAGCTTGAAAAGTTTACAAAGGCGCTTGCTTCAAAAAGGTCACTGCCGAAAAACTTTACCGAGGACATGATTTTAAAAGCTCCGAGTAACAATATCATGAACAAGCTGGCACGTTCCGTGCTTGCGCTTTACTCATATGACGAGGTGAATCCCGACGGCATTGACGCGGACAACCTGTTCCGTCAGACATTGGAGCTTATCGCGCGGTTTCCTACAATGATTGCCCACGCCTATGCGGCAAAACGGCATTATTATGACGGAAAGAGCCTTGTACTGCATAACCCCGACCCGGAGCTTTCGGTTGCGGAGAACTTCCTTTATCTTATCCGCCCGAATCATAAGTACACGCGCGAGGAAGCTAAAATTCTCGACCTTGCGCTTATTCTCCATGCGGAGCACGGCGGCGGAAACAACTCGGCTTTTGCAATCAGAGTTTTGTCGTCAAGTAATACCGATACATATTCTGCGGTTGCTGCCGCGATAGGCTCATTAAAGGGACCAAAGCACGGCGGCGCAAACCAAAAGACCCTCGCGCAAATGGAGGAAATCAAGGAGAATCTGCATGACTGGAAGGATGACGAGGAAATATACGACTATCTTTGCCGAATCGTGCGCAAGGAAGCCGGAGACGGCAGCGGACTTATTTACGGCATAGGTCATGCGATATATACCCTTTCCGACCCGCGTGCGGTCATACTGAAGGATTGCGCAAAGAAACTTGCGGAGAAAAGCGGCAAGTCTGACGAGTTTGAACTGTATTCCGCCGTTGAGCGTATCGCGCCGAAGGTATTTGAGGACGTAAAGGGGATTACCGACCCGATGCCCGCAAATGTGGATTTCTATTCGGGATTTATCTATCAGATGCTCAATCTTCCGCAGGAGCTTTATACGCCGATTTTTGCAATGGCAAGAATAGTAGGCTGGTCCGCGCACAGAATTGAGGAAGTTCTGACAGGCGGCAAAATCATTCGTCCCGCGTATAAGAGCATTGTTAAACGTATCAATTATACGCCGATTGACGAGAGGTAGAAACTGCCAGAAAATGCGGCACCGATAAGCGAATATAAAACGCCTTTAATCAGTACGGACTATATTGCCGGCTGTTTGAGGGCGTTTTTGTGTCGGGCGGCTGCACGCAAAACGGTTTTAAGGCGCTCGATAAAAATTTTGCGGCATTGAATAAGGCAAGGGCATTTCGGGAAAAATGAAATATGGTTACAGAGACGGAAAAAACACAGAAAAACAGGCATTTTTTTTGAAAAAGGGGTTGACAAAACGGAAATAATAGGTTATAATATAAAAGCTGTTTGAGCAATGCGAGCATGCTGGAATAGGCAGACAGGCACGTTTGAGGGGCGTGTGTCAAC
>URZD01000082.1 GCA_900552305.1 uncultured Eubacteriales bacterium | reverse complement strand
GAGAGGAATAGACATGGAATTGCTGATGATCCGCCACAGCTCCACCAGAGGGAATCTGCTGCGGCAGTATGTAGGCTCCCAGGACCACCCCCTGGCCCCGGAGGGCGTGGCGCTGGCGGAGCGCCGCCGGGGGGAGATGCCCCCGCCGCACCGATTTCCGCGGTACTGTCCGCAATCTGCGGATTCCGCTTGCCGTATACGCCGTCCGCACTGTCGTTATACGCAAAAATATTGTTCTCTTGTTCAGTATTATCAAAAAGCTCCGGATTATTCTCCGTATAATACCGCGCGGGTACGTCAAAGCTCTTTACTATAACCGCGCCTTCATCAATCATGGAATTAGGCAGAGATGACTGCCAGCACATCGGATTTCCCGGAACTGCAAACAAATCGCGGTTTTCCTCAAGCGCGATACGCGCCGTCATTGATGTTCCGCTTTTCAGCTTGCCCTCGACCACAACCGTTCCGCGGGATATGCCCGTTACAATTCGATTTCTTTGCTCATAAAAATAGCTTTTTCCGCTTGTTGACGGCGGGCGTTCGGAAATCACCGTTCCGTTCTTGACTATCTCGCCGTAAAGCCTTTTATTCACAGCGGGATAAATCACGTCCACGCCGCCCGCAAGCACTGCAACTGTAGTTCCGCCCGCGCGGAGCGCGCCCCAATGCGCGGCGGAGTCTATTCCCTCCGCCATACCGCCCACGGTCACTATACCCGCTTTGGCAAGGCTTGCGCCTATCCTCTCCGCGGCGCTCTTTCCAAGTTCTGTCGGCTTTCGGCAGCCGACAACCGCAACGCCCGGTCTTGCATTAAGGTTCAGTCTTTTACCCCTTGCAAACAAAAGCCGCGGCGGCATATGTATCTGTCGGAGATATTCGGGATATTCGTCCGAATCCTCCGGAATTATTCTTATATCGTTTTGACCGCAAAAATCGATTATCTCCTTTGCCTCGTCAAAATACTCCGTATTTTCCGTTCGGGCGGCAACCGTTTCCGGCACTCCGTTCTCAATCAGAATACGCCGGCTCATCTCGCCCGAATTAAAGCTGTTCCCCATTTTTTGAACGGCTTTGTTCAGCTTGAATGTCCTGTCCGGCTCAAACCCGCATATACAGTGCATCCACAGCTCATATAAAACATCCATAATAATTCCCACCTATCCGCGGACCTTTGCACAGCACTTCATCCAGTGCATGGCAATCCCCGCCGCAACGGCTGCGTTAAGCGACTCCGCCATGCCGTCCATGGTAATTTTCATCCGACTGTCCGCGCCCGTGAGCAGCTCATCGCTCACGCCGTGCGCCTCGTTGCCTATAATCACAGCCTGTTTTTCGGCGCGCTTAAAGGTTTCCATAACAGTCTCTCCGCACGGCGAGGTTGCCGCAAGCTCAAAGCCCATGCTTTTGAGTCCAATTACGTCCTCCGCCGTACATTCGGTTTTGAATTTCATTCTGAAAACCGAGCCCATTGTTGCACGGACTGTTTTCAAGCCGTACAAATCCGCGCTGCCCTTTGTTATATATACACCGTCAAAGCCGAGTGCCTCTGCGGTGCGAATAACCGTACCCATGTTGCCCGGCTCGGAAACGCCGTCAATTATGACAATGTTTCTGTCCTTTTCCGACGGCGTGTACGCGCCGCAGGGAATATCAACAACGGCAAGTATTCCCTGCGGCGTGTCTGTGTCCGCAATGTCCGAAAACACCTTGTCCGAAACCGCATACACATTCTTTGCCGTTTTGTCAAGCTCCGCCATAAGCTGCGGCTCCTTATCTGCAAAATGCTCCGATACCATTACAAAACGCACGCTATCGCCGCAAAAGCACAGAGCCTCTGCCGCTATTCGCTTGCCCTCGGCTATAAAACAGCCGTTTTCTTTTCTCGCGCTTTTCTTTTTCAGTGACTTGACGAATTTTACGGTTTTATTGTCCTTACCCGTTATGCTGTATAACATAGCTCTCACCTCAGGTAAACATCTGCTTGCACACTTTAACAGCCTTCTTGTAAAGCTTAAGCGCAATAAATATTATAAGCGCCTGAACAGGTACAAGGAATATGTTGGAAATAATCCTATGTACATATGCCTGTGCGACCTCGGTTGTCATAACATCAGTCGTTACGACCGAAACAAGGAGTATATTGCAAACTACATTTACCGTCAGTTTTGCCCAAAGGCAGCGCAGATATCTTGTCCGCTTATCATATATAAACCACGCGTACAGTATACCGCTTATACCGGCAAGAAGCATTGATGTAATACTGAACTGCATTCCGTCATAAAAAAGAAACAGTCCCGCATACTGAAAAATACCAAATATTGCCGCAACAAGCGGACCCATAGTCTTTGCAATGATAGGCATAATTACCACGCCTATATCAAGACTTATGTACGGTCCAAGCTCTATTTTATGCACTGACAGAAAAACATATGCGATAAGCATAGCTCCGACAATAATATAATTTGACGGCTGCTTTAATTTTTTTATGATACTGTGCTTTCTGCGCAGCTTCATATATAAAATCAACAGCAGAAACCCCGCCGCCACAAGGTATGTGTTAATACTGCCCATTATTCTGAGAATAGGCTGCATTCTGAAAAGTATCGGCGTAATGGTGTTTTCTATATCGGAAATCATTCTGTTTATCCCTGCCATGGGATTGTAAATCTGATCTGCTCCCATATTCATCCTCCAAAGCCCCAAATCCGGCATTATCCGCGTAAATATCCGACAACAACATTGCCGTACTGTATTTTCAGCGCTTTCCTTGCAGAAATTTTTATCGTATTACCGCAGTGCGGCCGCGCCGCGCCGATATCCGCATATATAGTGCCGTTTGGCGCGAAAAAGTTATACCGCAAAGCGGTATAACTTTTTTACGCAAAATATTTTATCTTACTTTTTCAACCAGCTTTGTAAAAGCAGCCGGGTCGGAAACCGCAATCTCCGCAAGCATCTTTCTGTTGATTTCGATGCCGTTCTTCTTCAGACCGTTCATGAACTTGCTGTAGCTGATTCCGTTCATGCGAGCCGCAGCGTTGATACGCGCAATCCACAGCTGTCTGAAGTTTCTCTTTTTCTGTTTTCTGTCGCGGTAAGCGTATGTGAGCGACTTCATAACTGCCTGGTTGGCTGTCTTAAAAAGCTTGCTCTTTGCGCCTCTGTAACCTTTAGCTAATTTTAATATTTTTTTACGTCTTTTACGTGTGTGCATAGCACCTTTAACTCTTGCCATCTGTAAAGACTCCTTTCATCCAAAAATCAAAAATAAATTTTCCGCAGTCCCTCGGACTGCCGTTTTCGTCCGTGACGCGCAAAACGCGCAACGACCTCAGCTTTGCAAATCAAAGCCTTATTTGTACGGAATCATCTTTCTGATTACCGCAGAGTTTGCAGATGTAAGATATCCGCCCATTCTGAGCTTTCTTTTTCTCTTTGTACTCTTTTTGTTCAGGATATGGCTTCTGAAAGCCTTACCTCTTTTGATTTTACCGTTTTTTGTAACTCCGAAACGTTTCGCAGCGCCTCTGTGTGTCTTAATTTTAGGCATTCCGAATTTCTCCTTCCATAAATGTGATTAAAGCATTATTGTTCTCTGTGAACTCCGCTTTTTATGCCTTTTTGGGCGAAACAAACATAGCCATGTTTCTTCCTTCGAGCTTAATACCCTTTTCAACAAGTCCGTATTCGCTCATAGCCTCCTCGACTCTGAGCAAAAGCTCCTTGCCGATTGAGCTGTGTGTGATTTCACGGCCTCTGAATCTTACGGAAACCTTAACCTTGTCGCCCGCCTTCAGGAACTTGATTCCCTGGTTGACCTTTGTTTCAAAGTCATGGTCGTCAATGTTCGGACTCAGACGAACCTCCTTGACGCTTGCCGTCTTTTGGTTCTTCTTTGCCTCTTTTTCCTTCTTCGCCAGCTCAAACTTGTGTTTGCCGTAGTCCATAATCTTGCACACCGGCGGCTTTGCCTGCGGCGCAATCTTAACCAAATCAAGATTTTGCGCTTCGGCAAGCTCCTGTGCCTGCTTGTTGGAAACGACACCGAGCTGTGACCCGTCGGCGCCTATCAGGCGGACCTCTTTGTCTCTGATTTCCTCATTGATTAACAACTCTTGCTTAGCTATGTTTAAGCACCTCCCGAAAAAATTGCACTTCTCAAACGAAAAAAGTGCGGCAGCATAAAAAGCCCCGCACTCCGTAAACATTATTATTTTACCCTTTTGCCGTAAGCGAAGGGGAGAAGCGGCTTCTTCTGCTTTGCAATACAATTTTACCACAGTAATTTTTTTTTGTCAATACTGTTTTTTCACTTTTTTCTTTTTGTATTATTTTACTATATTTTAAAAATAATTTCATTTATTTTTGTGATTGATTTAATATTTTCGCGGTGTTATCATAAAATATAACAGCAATGTCTGTGCTTTTTATAAAATTCGGGGGGATAGCATAAAATGGAAGTATTCAAAAACACCGTCACGCATCTTTCAAAGCTTATCGCGTCAAGCATTATCTGTTCGGTAGTATTTCTTGCACTGACCGACCGTGTAAATTCGGCTACACAGCCGATTGCGCACTTTCTTCTGCTTTGCGCGTCACTGCTTGTTTTTCAGGGACTTCATGTATTTTTCTGCCGCAGTCTTGCAGCCTATTGCAGCAAAGCGTCGGAATACTTTGTTCCCGCCCTTGCCGCCTACGGCGTTTATCTTGTCTGCGCCGTCGGTCTGTATGCGTTAAGGCTTAGCGGAATTTACAACTATCTGTTTCTGCCGACAAGGTTTTTAGAGCCTGTAACCGTTTCGCAAACCTTTTCCATGACGGTTGCGCACATTGTTTCGGTTGCTGTAATATTTCTTACATATCTGTTCCACACAAGGGAGCGGCGCGAATCCGACAGATACCGCGGCTACGGAGATTATTAAGGCATAGCGCCGCGTTTATTGCGAATACGCGGTGCAGGCTGCCGCAAGCGCCGCAGCCTGCGGCGCTGTCTTGGAGTGAATAATCCGGTTCCTAAAATCCGGACACGGATTACTCTCTTTTGGTTTCAGCTCCCGTTTGCCTATGCGCGGAACCTTGCCTCGCATCGGTATATCGGCTGACCCTTTTCGGAAAACAGCCGCTCATACTCTGTCATTACATTGCCCTCGAATCCGCTGTTATGCAGGTCGAGGGTAATATTTTTCAGCCGCATATCAAAATCCGCAAACGAGTTGAGCGAAAACTCAAACAGCGCGGCATTGTCGGTTTTGAAATGTATCTCGCCGCCCTCAGCAAGTATTCCTTTGTAAATTTTCAGAAACCGCTTATGCGTAAGCCGCCTTTTTCTGTGTCTGTGCTTTTTCCACGGGTCGCAGAAGTTTATGTATATCCTGTCCGCCTTTGTTTTCGTTTCAAGCTGCCCCAAAATTTCCGCGTCACCCGCCGCAAACCTCACGTTTTCAAGTCCCGCAGCTCTGACCTTCTCCATTGCAAGGACAAGCACGTCAAGATTTTTTTCAAACGCAATATAATTTATATCGGGATTTTTCTCAGCAGTTCCGAGTATAAATCCGCCTTTTCCGCAGCCTATCTCGATATGCAGCGGCTTGTCGTTCCCGAAAACCGCCTTAATATCGTTTTTGTAATCCATAATATCGTCAAGCATAAGACTGTAGCACTGCTCCAGTCTTTCGTCCCTGTGTTTCTTTTTTCTCATACGCATATTTTTCAAGCCTTCCCGTTCAAAAATTCCTTGTCCTTTATATCGGGTATCCACTCCGCATACCCTGTTTCCACAAGCGCGTTTCTTCTTATTTCTATTATACGTTCAAGATATTTTATCAGCTGCTCCGACGTGTATCGGCAATCGTCGCCCATATAATTTTCCAGTACCGCGCCGAGCGACAGCGCGTAAAAATGCACGGTAAATTCAAGCATTTCCGTATCGGTTTCCCGCCCGCCGATAAAAAAACCTATGTACTGCCTTACAACGCTGCAAAGCACATCGTAGAAAAACCGTTTAAGGTGCCTATACCCGCGCGAATCAAGAGTACACCTGCATACGCTCCTGTTTTCGTCCAGATAACGGAACACAATGCAAAACGACTCCTTCCATGTGTCCGCCGTTTTTTGGTTTTCTATCAGCTCAACAACCTCGCGGCTGTACATCCACTTTACCAAATCGTATATATCCGCGAAATGATAGTAAAACGTCTGGCGGTTTACCCCGCAGCCGTCCGTCAGCTCCCGTATCGATATTTTATCGAGAGGTTTCCTTTTCATAAGCTCCTTCAGCTCGTCCGCAAACCTGCCCTTCATGCGCTCCGATGCGCCCTCTCTGTTCATATTCCGCCTCCGATTTATGAATTTTGAGCTACTGTATTTCTATATTGTATCAAATTTTATCCCCTCCGTCCAGTGTTTAACGAAAATTTTTGCATTTTTTGTGACATTTTTTTTAAAATGTATATTGAAAAAAATCGCCCGTGAATATATAATAGAGTATCAGGCAAAAAACAAATCATAATATAGAATTTTTAGGAAAAGGACGGTAGACATGGCAGAAAAAAAAGAAACCAAAAATTTTATGACTTCTGTTGCGACATTTATTGTTGACAAGCGAAATCTTTTCTTCCTGATTTTCGCAATTTTATGTATTTTCTCACTTGTTTCGTCAAACTGGGTCGAGGTAGAGAACGACATCTCCAAATACCTTGACGAAAACACCGAAACGCGGCGCGGTCTTGACGTTATGGACAGAGAATTTATTACATATGCGACCGCTGACATAATGATTTCAAACATATCCTATGACAGGGCGCTTGACCTTTCTGACGAAATCGAAAATGTCAAGGGCGTTTCAAAGGTGGATTTTGACGACAGCACCGACCACATGAACAAGGCTTCCGCGCTCCTCAGCGTGACCTTTGACGGAACGACCGATGACCAAATCTCACATGACGCGCTGAACAAAATCAAGGAAAAGCTGAAGGACTACGATACATACGTTTCAAGCGAGGTCGGCGACTCCTCAACGGATTCTTTGAACGGCGATATGAACATCATTCTCTGTATCGCCGCGGTTATCATCACGCTTGTACTTCTGTTCACTTCGCGCTCGTATGCGGAGGTGCCTGTGCTGCTTATAACCTT
The DNA here is from genome assembly GCA_900552305.1 of uncultured Eubacteriales bacterium. GTDB lineage: Bacteria > Bacillota > Clostridia > Monoglobales > Monoglobaceae > UMGS1494. The sequence continues at coordinate 1,921 of URZD01000082.1, read as the reverse complement.
TATCGCGGCGGCGCTGCTTAACAAGGGTACAAACTTTATGCTCGGTAGGATTTCGTTCATATCCAACTCGGTTGCTGTCGTACTGCAGCTTGCGCTCGCGATTGACTATGCGATAATTCTTTGCCACCGTTTCACGGAGGAACGCGAGATAATGCCTGTGCGCGAGGCGGCGATTACCGCACTCAGCAAGGCGATTATCGAGATTTCCTCCAGCAGCCTTACAACTATTTCCGGTCTGCTTGCGCTTATGGTAATGCACTTCGGAATAGGCCGCGACCTTTCAATAGTTATGGTCAAGGCGATATTCATGTCGCTTCTCAGCGTATTTACGCTCATGCCCGGACTTTTGGTTGTGTTCAGCAAATACATGGAAAAGACGGTCCACAAAAACTTTGTTCCGGAGATAAATATGCTCGGCAAGGCGGTTATAAAGACAAAATACATACTTCCGCCGATTTTTGTGGTTGTTGCGGTTGCGGGCGCATTCTTCTCCAATATGTGTCCGTACGCATACGGTCAGACCGACCTTTCCACCTTCCGCAAAAACGAATATCAGATAACGCGGGACAAAATCCGCTCGGTATTTAAGCGCAACAATACTCTTGCGGTCATAGTTCCCGCGGGAAATTACGATAAAGAGGCGCGGCTGATTGCCGAGCTGGACAGCTATGACGAAATCGACAGCATAACAGGTCTTGCCAACAGCGAGGCTATGGACGGCTATATGCTGACCGATAAGCTGAACCCGCGCGAATTTTCCGAGCTTGCGGAGGTTGACTACAGCGCGGCAAAGCTGCTTTATGCCGCATATGCCGCGGACAATGAAAGCTACGGTCATATCATCAACAATCTTGACTCCTACACGATACCGCTTATCGACAGCCTTGAATTTCTGCACAAGGAGCTTGCAGAGGGCTATATCAGCTTTGACAAAGAGAAAACGGACGATATAAACGAAATTCACGACACCATAGTTGACGCAAAAAAGCAGCTGCAAAGCGACAAATATTCCAGAATAGTAATAAACCTCAGCCTTCCCGAGGAGGGCGAGGAAACCTTTGCGTTCCTTGATAAAATGCACGAGATTATAGGAAAATACTATCAAAAGGACGTATATCTTGTCGGAAATTCAATGAACGATTACGACCTTGCGTCCTCGTTCTCGCAGGATAACGTTCTTATCAGCGTACTGTCGGCGGTATTCGTAATCATAGTTCTTCTGTTTACGTTCATGTCGGCGGGTCTGCCGATTCTGCTTATCGCGATAATACAGGGCAGTATATGGATAAACTTCTCGTTCCCGTACCTTACCGGCTCAAAGCTGTTCTTCCTCGGCTACCTTATAGTCAACGCCATACAGATGGGCGCAAACATCGACTACGCCATTGTAATATCCAACCGATATTCCGAGCTTAAACGCGAAATGCCGATAAACAAGGCGATAATCACGGCGCTTAACCAGTCCTTCCCGACAATCATCACCTCGGGTACAATACTGGTTGCGGCGGGATTCCTTATCGGCTTTATCTCGACCAACGGAGTTATCTCCGCAATGGGTCAGTGTCTCGGCCGCGGCACGACAATTTCGATTGTCCTTGTAATGTGCGTTCTGCCGCAGATTTTGCTGCTTGGCGATACTATTATAGAAAAGACCTCGTTCAGCATCAAAAAGCCCGACCTTATTCACCGCTCCACCGGTACGGTATTTGTCAACGGCAGAGTCCGCGGTCATATTTCCGGTTTGGTTGACGCGGAAATCCACGGCGTAATCAAGGGCGACGTAAACGCAATGGTCGATTCCGGCAATATAAACCAAGGTCTTTCGCTGCCGTCACATGAAGATGACGCCGATGCGGATTTCGGCGGTGCGGACGGCAATCGCGACGCTGATTTTAACGATCTCGACGCAAACGGCGGCAAT
>URZD01000081.1 GCA_900552305.1 uncultured Eubacteriales bacterium | reverse complement strand
TGAGGTCACGCTTGACGTTGCGCCGAAAATCGTAAACGACAGAACTCTCGTTCCGTTCCGCGCCATATTCGAGGCGCTTGACTGCGCGGTATCGTACCAGCGCTACGGCGAGCTTGAAATGGTCGAGGCACAGAGGGGCAGCGACGTTGTTTTTCTTCAGATAGGCTCAAATAAAATGAGCGTAAACGGCAGTGAGGTCACGCTTGACGTTGCGCCGAAAATCGTAAACGACAGAACTCTCGTTCCGCTCCGCGCGGTGTCGGAAAGCCTTGACTGCACCGTCGACTGGATTGACGAAAGCAACACCGCCGCTATCGTCAAAAAGGGCGGTCAGTTTAAGGTCGGCTCGGGTCATCTTGAAAAGACTCTCCGCGCGGAGGACGGCGCGGACCTCGCCTATATAAGCTGCGCATATCCGATTATCGACAATGCCGCAAACAGCGATTTTATCGCGGCAATCAACAAGGAATATAAGGACGCGGCGGAAAAATACGCGGCGGACGCGGAAAGCGAATTCGCCGAGGTTGCGGAAAATATGTACAAGAGCGAGGAAAACTATCTTCCCATGGTATTCTGCCTTTCGTTTGAGGTAAATACAAACCGCAAGGATATTCTTTCGGTTACGACATACGACTACAGCGACGCAAACGGCGCGCATCCGAACGAAACCTGCTCTTCAAAGACTCTTGACCTCAAAAACTATAAGGCTTTGGCTCTGACGGACGTGTTGAATGGCGACCAAAAGGAGATTGACGAAACCGTAACGAAGATATTCACAAAGTGGAAAACCGAAAATAATGTTGAATACGAGGTTGACGGCGAGGATATGTTCGCGAAGAATGTTTCAAAGGTGAAATGGTATCTGACGGACAAGTCGCTTGTTCTCTACTTCAATCCGTACGACATCGCGTCGTACGCCATGGGTATGCCGACAATGGAAATCGAGTACGCTGCCGAGGACGGCATTTTCAAACTTGACCTTTCGGCAGCCGATACGGATGTAAAATCCGAAAACGAAACAAAAACGGAGCCAAAAGCAACGACGGAAACGGAGCCGCAGCCTGAGTCCGAGGAAGTAACAGCTGAAAAATAGCAAACCGTTTTATCTTAATTAAAGCGAATGACAACGGCAGCCGATTGCCGTTGTCATTTATTTTTTCCAGCGTTTATACCCTTCTAAGGTATAGTAAAAATATTTTAAAATATGTTGACAAATTCAAAATTTCGATATATAATAAATATAGAAAAGGTAAGACCTCAAACGGTCATGCCAAAAGTGTAATGTTAAGAAATAACACGTCGACTTTAGCACAGGGGCGTGTTATTTTTTTATGGTTATTGCTAAAAGCAAAAGAATTATCATAAATGTTATTATGTAGTTCTCATCCATAGCTATCACCCCCTTTCGCGGAGATGATGGCATAACCGCCCAGCTTTTACACTGTTTTCAGTCTCACCTTATCGGATAAACCCGACAAAATTTATTATACTGCATTTTTACACAATTTTCAATACTTTTTTGACATTTTTTGATGTGATTACACTTGTAAAAATATTTTTAAAATCAGTTGACAAATTCAAAATTTCGATATATAATAAATATAGAAAAAGGTAAGACCTCAAACGGTCATGCCAAAGAATTTAATTATTTTTCAAATAACGCCATTGCTTCGGTCGGCTGGCGTTATTTTACTTTTATAGTAAATGTTATCAAAAACACTATAGTAAAGAATAAAATTCTTAATATGTATTTCTTCATAACAACCACCTCCTCTCGGAGTGTGGCATAACCGCCCAGCTTTTACACTGTTTTCAGTCTTACCTTATCGGAAAATCCGACAGAAACATTATACTACAAGTTTATCTATTTTCAATACATTTTAATAAAATAAATTATTATTTTTCATTAGAATTTATTTCACCATTTTTGTTTTCAAATTCTCTTATAGCCGAATTTATTAAATAAATGATTTCGCCGTTAATTGAGCGACCTTCATATTCTGCAATATATTTTAGTTTTGAGTGCAGTTCCGCAGTGCAACGTAATCCAATATGTTTGTCTTTTTCAGCCATTTTTGCTTTCCCCTTACACCTTTTTCTTTAATTTTATCAAAAATTTTAAAAAAAATGTAAAAATGTACTTGATTTAAGTACATTTTTGTTGTATAATAAGATTATCCTAAGTACATTAAGAGGAAATAATATGAAATTAAAGCGTAATCTTTTAAGCTGCGGTTTGTCCGAGCTGATAGAACGGCAGCTTGAAAATTCGGATATAGACTTTGATGAAATCGCGGACAGCATGGCGATTTCCGCGCTTGATAAAATATGCGCGGTCGTCAACGATAAAACACTTTCCGATTTCGCAGCTATTGAAGAAATTATATATATTTTGCACTCTTTTAATATCGATACCGGCGAACGGCACGATTTTTAAAAGAAACCATCTCTTTATTTTGGCACAACTTTTCCTTTAAGACGTCACCGCTCCCTCGTGTGACGTCTTTTATTTCTGATTCGCCGAAAAATCCCTAAACCGCATAAAAAAAGGGAATCAACGCACAGAGCGGCGGATTCCCTCATTTAAAAATGTCAACTAAATAATATAAAATTCAAAGCTGAATTCCTTTTCGTCAAGACGGTATTTTTCCAAAAGACCCGGTCCGCAGCTGTTTGAGCCGATACCGGAAACCTTGTAGTCAATCCTTATATTGGTTTTACCGTTTTTGTGCAGCTCGTCAGTGTGCATTGCACACGTCAGCTCATCGGCGGTATACTCGGAAACGTTAAATTCAAACTCGCCGTTGGTCGCAAACGTAAGACCGCTGCCCATGCGCAGCAGCTTTGTGCGGATATGGTTGCCATGCTCCTGCGGCATTACATACTCGACATACTCGCGCTCCGCGTCACTTTCGTAAAGTCCCATTTTTGCGTGGCTGTTCATATCAATATAGCATTCGCCGTCGCCCATGCCGTAGTAGATAAAGCTGTCGTTAGGCACAGGAGAGATGAACTCAAAACCAAACCTTGGGAGGTATACTTCCAATGTGTCGCGCTGCTTCGCGTTAAGGCTGATTTTTACCTCGCCGCCGCGGAAAAATTCATAAACCGCGGTATAACGCAGGAACGGTTCTCTTGCAACGCCCGCAAGCGCCCCGCAAACCTCAATTTTGTTGCCGTTTACCGTGCAGGAGTAAACCTTTGAGAATATACGGTTAAAGTTCTCGCCCGACCAGTTGTCGCCGTTCATGTATCCCCATTTCTTCTTTATGTTGCGGTCGTTGTCGGTCGGTGCTCTCCATACCGAAATTCGGCTGAAGCCGTCAAGCAGCTCAGCTCCGTCGCGGACAATGCTCTCAAACGCGCCGTAGTGCTTGTTGAAAATATATCTGTAATTCTCGCCGCCGATATATGCGCGGGTATCGTCCTCGCATATGCCCGAGTGCGGCTCGCTTATTTCAATCGGCTTTACCGGAACGCCCGGGTCAAGCTGCTTCATTCCTATTTCGTCACCATCGTCATTGTATAGCGAAAGATTGAGGTATACGCCAAGCTCGCATGACGCCGGAACATCAAACGGAATTTCAATTTCGCAGCTGTCCTTGGGCGCAAGCGGTACGCGCAGCTCCTTTTCGCCGACTGTTTCGCCGTCAACATCAAGCGACAGAACGAACAGATACTCGCCGAGGTCGGTGAAGTCGAACAAATTGGTTATGCGGAGCTTGCCGCCCGACAGCTCGCAGTCAAAATTCTGATATACATACTTTGTATTCAGCGAGCCTGCCTTAAAGCTGCGGTCGGAGAAGGTCAGACCGTCACAGCAGAAGTTTGCGTCATCGGTCAGCTCGTCAAAATCGCCGCCGTAGCACTGAACGCCGTCCTTTATAACTGTATGGTCGGTCCATTCCCAGATACAGCCGCCGATAAGCTTGGGGTACTTTCTGTAAATTTCCATATAATCGCGGACGTCGCCGGGTCCGTTGCCCATTGCGTGGGAATACTCGCACTGGAATACAGGCTTTTTAACTTCCGCGTTCTCCGCATATTCAATCATGCCGTCAACGCTGCAATACATACGCGATAAAACGTCAACGTGCGAATCCGGCTCGTGCTCCCATGCGCCCTCAAAGTGGATAAGGCGCGAGTTGTCGCGGCTCTTTGCCCAGTCAGACATAGCCATGTGATTTGCGCCGTAGCCGCTCTCGTTGCCGAGCGACCACATGATAACGGACGCGTGATTTTTGTCGCGCTCGACCATTCTCTGCATTCTCTCGACAAATAGATCGCGGAAATTCTCATTTCCTGTCGGCCATGCGGGGGTGTTGGAATCGCTGTAGCCGAGCTTTGGCGAGCCTACGCGCTGACAGAAGCCGTGAGTTTCAATATCCGTTTCGTCAATCACATAAAAGCCCATGCGGTCGCAGAGGTTGAGGAACTCCGGCGTCGGCGGGTAATGTGACGTGCGCACGGTGTTTATGTTAAGCTCCTTCATCGCGAGCAGGTCGGCATAAATCTCGTCCTCGGTCAGACAATATCCGTTCTGCGGGTGCGTGTCATGGTGGTTTACACCCTTCAACAGCACGGGCGTACCGTTGATAAGCAGCTCATATTTGTCGGATATGCTGATTTCGCGCATACCTACCCTGAAAGGAATATACTCGGTCTTGCCCTTGACAACCACGGTGTAAAGGTGCGGCTTTTCCGCATTCCAGAGTATCGGCGAGTCAAGGCTTTCTACCTTTTCGCCGTCGGAGTAGATTTCGTAGTCCTCCGCGTCAACGCTGATTGTTTTGGTGTCAGCCTTGATAAATACGTCCTTTATGTGACCTTCCTCACGCGAGAGAAGATATACATCTCTGAAAATTCCGTTAAAGCGGAAGAAATCCTGATCCTCAAGATAGCTGCCCACGCACCATTTAAGAACCTTGGCACAGATAGTGTTTTCGCCCTCGGTCACATAGCCGCTGATGTCAAACTCCGCCTGAAGGTGCGAGCCTTGCGTGCAGCCGACATATTTGCCGTTTATGTAAAGGTACATACACGATGAAACGCCCTCGAATACAACGTATGTTTCGCGCGACGCCCATGCTTTGTCAAGGGTGAATTTTCTTTCGTATACGCCGCAGGGGTTGTCGTCCGGAACGAACGGCGGGTCAACCGGGTACGGATAGTTTACGTTTGTGTAGTTCGGGCTTTCGTAGCCGAGCGCCTGCCAGCAGGACGGAACGGGAACGGTGTCCCATGCGGTGATTTTTTCCGGTACGTCAATGTCGCGCTTAAAATACGCAAAGCTCCAGCGGCCGTTGAGCAGCTTGTAATATGGAGAGTTCTCCTTTATGCCCTCCAGTGCGCCCTCCAAAGAGTCATACGGTATGTAATAGGCTCTTTGCGGCTCGCGGTTTTCCGAGGTTTTGCTGAAATCCTCATAAATTCTCATTTTTTTCTTACCTCCTTAGTCTGTGTTGACTTTATATTTTAACTGTGTTAATATATTACTATATTGATAATTATATCAATGCTTTAACTACATTGCAACAATAATATATTGATTAAAGATATAAAAATTTTGACATAGGCGGGTGAGAAAATGGAAAGGCATGAAAGCTTGTTTGTACCGATAGTGACCGAGCGCGAGAAGGGACTGCCGTTTTATGTGACAACGATAGGCAGAACCGAGGACGAAGCGGAGGTGTACCGACCGCGGGGGATTGACTGGTGGCAGCTGCTATATTCGGAGGAAGGGAGCGGCACGGTTGAGCTTTATGACAAAGAATACACCGTGACGGATGGGTCGCTGCTTGTGCTGCGGCCGAATGTTCCGCATAACTACCATAAAAACGGAGCGGTGTGGCGAACGTCCTGGATAACCTTCGGCGGCTGGGCGGCGGCACAGTTCTTTGATGTGGAGTCGGGTATAACGCGGCTGCCGGAGGGGTTTGGTTTTTCGGAGCGGCTCGACAAGATAGCGTCATACCGCTACAGCGGAAAATGGCCGCACGAAAGCAGCTCGCGGCTTTATTCGCTGCTGCTTGACTGCCGCGAGGTCATTTTGGAGGGCGCGTCGGCGGCGTACGGCTTGGGAAGTCGGCTGACCGAGTGCTTTCGCTATATAAACGCGAACTACGGAAAGCCGATTACACTGGGCGAACTGGCGGAGCTGTGCGGCGTGTCACAGGAGCATTTTTGCAGGCTGTTCAGGTCGTATACGGGTATGCGCCCGTTCGATTATATAACAAGGCTGCGTATTCAAAGGTCAAAGGACCTTCTTGCGCGCAGCCGCGATATGCGTATAGCCGAGGTTGCGGCAAGGACTGGATTCCAAAGCAACAGCTACTTTTCAATGGTTTTCAAGCGCAGCGAGGGCTGCACGCCGGACGAATACAGAAGGCGTGTGTCTGTCGGCTCGGACGGCTAAAACCCGCATAAAAATTTAAAAATCGTGCTTTGCTATTTCTTTGTTTCTTTTTTACCGTCTATCATTCCGTGCAAAGCGTCCAGAGCCTCGGAAAGTCCGCCCACGCCGTCAATCAGTCCGCAGCTGACAGCCTCCTCGCCAAAAAGAATTGTGCCTATATCGTTTGCTATTTCGTCTGTTTCGAGCATAATGCCGCGCAGTCTGTCGGCGGTAATTTTTGCGTGTTTTGTCACAAAGCCGATGACGCGTTCCTGTACTTTATTTAGGTAGTCAAACATCTGATACACGCCTATTACCGTTCCCGAAGTGCGGATTGGGTGAATTGTCATTGTGGCTGACGGAACGATAAACGAGCGGTTTGCGGACACGGCAAGAGGGACGCCGATACTGTGACCGCCGCCGAGGACGATTGATACGGTTGGTGTTTTCATGCTTGCGATAAGCTCCGCTATGGCAAGTCCCGCCTCGACGTCGCCGCCGACGGTGTTAAGTATGAGCAGAAGTCCATCGACCGAGCCGTCCTGTTCGATTTCCGCAAGTTTGGGTATAACGTGTTCGTATTTGGTTGTTTTTACATCGGACGGCAGATTGCTGTGACCCTCCACCTGACCGATAATGCTCATGCAATAGATTCTGCCGCGGCTGCTGTCCGTCATTACGCTGCCCATGTTTTTTATTGCGCTGCCGTCATTTTCGCGGTCTTTGCCCTCGGATTGGTTTTCTCCGTTTTTTGTGTTTTCAAGCTCAATCATAATTAAACGTTCCTTTCGGTGATAAAAATTTTACTTTAATTTGCACATTTTCGGTTGCTAAACCGACCGCACTGTGTTATAATTACACTATAGTTTAACCTGAAAGGATGATACTATGCCGATAAAAGTAGAAGATTTTTTGCCTGCGATTGAAATTTTGAACCGTGAAAACATATTTGTTATGACCGAAACACGCGCCATGACACAGGACATACGTCCGCTTGAGATTGTTATTCTTAACCTGATGCCCAAAAAGGAGGAAACCGAAACGCAGCTGCTTCGCGTTTTGGGGAATACGCCCCTTCAGATAAACGTACAGTTTATCCACACAAAGTCGCACGTTTCGAAAAACACCTCAAAGAGCCATCTTGAAACGTTTTACAAGACATTTGACGATATAAAGGATAAACGCTTTGACGGCATGATTGTGACGGGCGCGCCTGTCGAAACCATGGAGTTTGAGGAGGTTGACTACTGGCAGGAGCTGTGCGAGATTTTTGAGTGGTCAAAAACGCACGTTACCTCGACCTTCCATATATGCTGGGCGGCGCAGGCGGCGCTTTACTACCATTATAATATTCCTAAGGTGCCGACCGAGAAAAAGGTTTTCGGGGTGTTTAAACACCGCGTAATACCCGAAAAACGGCATAAAATCCTGCTGCGCGGCTTTGACGACGAGTTTTGGGTACCTCATTCAAGGCATACCGCGGTAAGGGCGGAGGACGTTGCGCGCGTTGCCGCTTTAGAGGTGCTTGCGGCGTCCGATGAGGCGGGCGTTTATATAATCACCGACAAGAACGAGCGCAGATTTTTTATTACCGGTCATTCGGAGTACGACCCGCTGACGCTTAAACAGGAATATGAACGCGACCGCGCAAAGGGTATGGATATTGATGTACCGAAGAATTATTTTCCGTGTGACAACCCGATGCGCGAGCCTGTTGCGCTGTGGCGTTCACACGCGAATCTTCTTTATTCAAACTGGCTTAACTATTTTGTATACCAGACAACGCCGTATGATATCGAAAATATAAAATAAGCAGCGAAGGCGGAAAAGTAAAACGGACGGATACAAAAACAAGAAAGGAGCGTATTGATATATTTGCTGACAAACATATCAATACAGAAAAAAAATATGACCGAATACAAAAATATTTCAGTATGCTGTCCCGCGTGCTGTGAGAAATCGGCGTTCAGAATATGCACAAAGGCGGACGTCTGCGCAAACCCCGAGCTGAAGGAGCGGATTTTCAGCCGCGACCTGTTCAGATTCGAGTGTCCGGAGTGCGGCGAGGAAATCCTTGTCGCGTACAACTGTACGCTTGTTGACAGCGACCGAAGGCTGATAGTCGCGCTTGTTGCGGACGGCGGCGAGGACAGAGAGGACACGGCGGCTCGGCTGTCGGTTAACGGCTACACGCTGCGGATTGTACGCACGATAAATCAGTTTGTGGAGAAACTGGCTCTCAGCGAGGACGGAATAGACGACAGGATTGTGGAGATGTACAAAATCATGCTGGAGGATCAGTTTGAGGAGGAACGCCCCGGAGCGGACGCGCTCGGAATCTTCTACGGCGGTTTGAATACGGAGGAAAACAGCCTTACGTTCTTTATCATAACCTCAAATGCGGAGAACACGCGTGCGGCGCTGTCTATGGACGCGTATGCCGCGATAGAAAAGCAGCTTTCCGAGTCGGCTGACAAATTTGCGGATTCGTGCGAGATAGACCGCGACTGGGCGATTGCCGCACTGCAAAGCCGTGCGGCGGGCGGGAAAATCAGCCGAAAGAATAATTTGTATCGGAAGCGAGCTGAACGGCAAAAATAACCGAAATCGGACATTCCGTGTTTGGAGCGTACGCACGGCAAAAAATAACCGAAATCGGACAAGCCGTATTTGGTGCGTGCCGCACGGTGTAA
>URZD01000080.1 GCA_900552305.1 uncultured Eubacteriales bacterium | reverse complement strand
CCTTATAAGAAAATCCCGGCTCACGAAGATGTACATGAACATCAACGAAACCGGGAAAAGCAAAACAATTATTCAAATTAAAAACAGTGCCGTCGAAATCGGAAACGGGAAAATCAAAAATATCAACAATATTACCGTCGGCAATCAAAATATTACATTTTTTAAACCTGTTCTTTTGGTAGGCATAAAGCCCCGACAGTAAAACCTTCACCCATATCTTCCTTTCGCGTTTGTCGTTTGATAAAATCTCAACTCTATATATTATACCACAATGCAAATAATTTTTCAAGACCCAAAATTAAATTTTTATTTTCTATAATTATTTAATCTCCTGTTCCAAATTGTGAAATATATCGGAATCAAAAAATTCTGAGATTGAAATATCCAAACCGTCGCACAGCTTTTTCAAAACAATAACTCCAATATCGCGCCTATGTTCATCAAGCAAACTGTATACAGTCGAAGGTGTCACGCCGGAATCGGTTGCCAAAGTGTTGTATTTTATTCCCTTTTGCTTGCACAGCTCTTTAATGCGCAAAACGATTGCGTCCTTTATACCCATAAAATCACTCCCTTATGAGTATAATTTTACATTTTCTTTCATTTATGCGTATACGCACTTGCGTAATAAATAAAATTCTGTTATAATACTTTTGAGGTGACAAAAATGCAACAAAATAACAAACATTTACACCGCTGCTGTTTTACGGGACATCGCCCGGAAAAATTAAGCCTTTCCGAAACGGAGGTAAAGCCGCTTTTAGAAAAGGCTATTGACACAGCGATACAAAACGGCTATACAACATTTATAACCGGTATGGCGCCGGGCGTAGATATATGGGCGGCTGAAATTGTGCTTGAAAAAAGAATGAATAATCCTGCGTTGCACCTGATTTGTGCAGTGCCGCACCCCGGCTTTGAGAAAAGAAAAACCCAACACGAGAAGGAACGGTATGTAAACATAATCAAAAACGCCGACTATACAAAAACAATATGCGACTGTTATTTCAAAGCCTGCTATCAGAAAAGGAACGTGTTTATGGTGGATAACTCAAGCCTTGTTATAGCTGTTTGGAACGGTAAAAAAAGCGGCACAAAAAATACTATTGATTATGCCATGCGCAAGGGTGTTAAGGTAGTTAATGTTTTGGACGAAATCCGCGAATAAACAACGGCGTATTTACATATAAAAACCGCACAACAGAAATTTTCCGTTTTGCGGCAGTATTACTCTATTGTTTTTCCGTGCGCATACGTTCAGGCATATATACAGTTTTCTATTCCGGGCAAAAGCCTGTAAACCGAGCTGACCGACAGCTTTTCAAAGTATTCCTTAAATTCAAATATCCTGTTCCACCTGTCTACCGTGAACGGATATGCGCCGTAACGTCTTGTGGTATCGACAAACCGCTTTTCCAAAATACAAAAGCCGTTCGCGTCCGCAAGAGAGTCGCAGAGAATTATCAGCTTGTCATAGTCGTCATACTCAATATCTTTTATATACGCCTTTACAAAGCGGTACTGCTCATCGGTAATATCCCGCCTGCCGATGTCCGCGTCAACATCCTTAACCGGGAACGAATGTGTCAGGCACACCCTTGCGACCTCGTCCCATCCCTTTGACACGGCATAGTCATATCCGTCAATTATATGCCTTACGGCGGCAATGCCCGTCCTTCTTCCTATATCGTGCAGAGGTCCGCAGACAAAAGCCTTTTCGCCGTCCATGCCCGCGCTTTGGGCAATCAGCTGCGCCGCCTTTGCGACGTTCTGTGAATGAGCCGTCCACGGTCCGGGATTCATTCCGCCCGCAATATCCAGCTCATGTAACGCAATCTCTCTTTCGGGAAACATAAAAACTCCGCCTTTCCGTTTTTGTCAAAAAATCAGCCGCGGCGCATCCATTGGACATCGCCGCGGCATACATTGTCTATTTACTTTCCGCCCGCTCCGCCGCAAGACGTTTTATTTCTTCCTCCTCCAGCGCTCTGTAGGCAACCTTGCCGACAAGCGTTTTCGGCATATCGTCCCTGAACTCTATGTCATACGGCATTGCGTACTTTGCGATATGCTTTTTGCAGTAAGCCAAAAGCTCCTGCTTGGTTTCCTCGCTTGGGGCAACCCCCGCCGCGAGCTTTACAAAAGCCTTAACCTTCTGCATTTTGTACGCGTCGGGAACGCCTATGACGCAGCTCATCTGTACATATTCGTGCGCGTCAAGGATATTTTCTATCTGTGACGGGTACACGTTATATCCCGAGGATATAATCATCCGCTTTGCCCTGCCGCGGAAGTATATAAATCCCTCCGAATCCATTATGCCGAGGTCGCCGCTCATAACCCACGTCAGTCCGTCCGACTGCTTTTGCAGCGTCTTAGCCGTTTCCTCCGGGTGATTCATGTACTCCTTCATAACAGTGGGACCCGAAAGCAGGATTTCGCCTTCCTCGCCGTAGGGCAGTTCCTCCTCAGTCCCCGGCTTGACTATCTTCATATATGTATCGGGGAACGGAAGTCCGATGCTCCCCTCCTTGAACATATGCGGCGGCGTAAGACAGCAGGCGGTAACCGTTTCGGTCATACCGTAGCCCTCGCGCACCTGTATTGTGCTGTTGTGGTCGTACAAAAACTTGTCCAGTTTCTTTTTCAGCTCCACCGACAGCGAATCGCCGCCCGAGAAAACGCCTTTAAGGCAGCTGAGGTTCGCGCCCTCCATGCTCGGCAGGCGCAAAAGCGCCTCGTAAAGCGTGGGAACGCCCGCAATAAAGTTGCACTTGTACTTGACAATCAGCTTTGCGTAGCTCTTTGCCGTAAAACGCGGAACAAGAATACAGCGCCCGCCCTGAGAAAGCATGGTATGTATGCAAACGCCCAGACCGAAGCCGTGGAACAGCGGCATTGCCGCAAGCATCTTGTCGCCGGGACGAAACATCGGATTCGCCGCCACAACCTGCTGTCCGAGAGCGTTAAAGTTCTTGTTTGTGAGGACGATTCCCTTTGTCGTCCCCGTTGTGCCGCCCGAATAAAGGATTACCGCGGGGTCGTCCGCCGCACGGCTCACGCTGTAGTTGTAAAAGCAGTGCTTGCCCAGCTTCATAAAATCGTTCCAGCGGATAATCGGCGCGTCCTGGGGTATCTTTTGGATTTTTCTGCCCTCGGTCAACATATAACCCGCCCTTATCGGCTTTGAAAGCTCGTCCTTTACGCTTGCAATAATGATATTTACGACCTTTGTATTCTGACGGATACTCTCAAACTTGCCATAGAACTGGTCAAGCGTAATCGCGGTCACGCTCTCCGATTCGTTGAGGTAGAACTCTATCTCCTTCTCGGCGGAAAGCGGGTGAATCATGTTCGCCACGCCGCCCACAAGGTTTATCGCATAGAACATATAGATTGCCTGAGGACAGTTCGGCATGGCAATCGTCACACGGTCGCCCTCGCGCACGCCTATTGTTTTAAGAGCCTTTGCGCATTTTCTTATCTCGTCAATCATTTTTGAGTATGTTGTAGAGCGACCCATAAAGTCAAACGCGATACCGTTTGGGTATTCCTTCGCGATTTTCTCCACAGCCTCAAACATTGAGCCTTCAAAATATTCCAGCGTAGACGGAACGCCGCCGAGGAATTTTTTCCACGGCGTCTTTACCCTCTTTGCCGCGGTCTGCACACTCGCATTATCCTGCAGGTTTTCCATCTCAATAGTCAACCTCCTTGCTCAGCGGCTTTTCCAAAAGCTCCGGATTTTCGAGCAGGGTTTTCAGCAGACGAACGGTTTTTGAAAAGTAATAGCCGTCCGCTATGCGCTCGTCGACCGTCAGACCTATATCAAGGCTGCTGCGCATTTCCACATTGCCGTTCTCGTCATAAAACGGGCGTTTTTTGCGCTCGCCGACCACGATAAACACCGAGTTTGTACCCCAGTTTGCAAGGTGGTGATAACCCGAATGAAGTCCGATTGAACCGAGGTTTGAAATCAGAACGGTCGAATAGTACGGGTCGGTTCGGATAATGGACTCGGGAACCTTGCCGTGCCTGTCAAGAAAGCACATGAACGAAAGCAGCAGCTTTCCCATAAACCGCGGCATTTTGTTGAACATATCCATCGCGTCGGAGGTTTCGTCCTGTTCCCCATTATCGTTGCGGCAGTACGAAACCTGTCTGAAAATCTCGTCATGTACAGTATCGATATTGTCGCTGTCCTTTGCGCGGATAAACGCAAGACCTTCCTCGCCGTTGTCCGAAAATATCTTTTTTATCACAAATGCGGCCGATACCTCGTTGCGCATATACAGATTTCTGTTTGTAATAAATCTGTTCATTTTCGGTCTGAGCGTTACCGTTTTAAGCGCCGCGGTGACAACCGCCTGAAACAGATTATACTTGTATTTGGAGTCGCTCCCGTTCTTCCGCGCCAGATATTCCTCAAGCGCGGTAAGGTCGATACGCTCCGAAACAAACGCCTCGTTATCGCTCCTGTTCGGAAAGACAACAGGCATAACAAAGTGCATTGAATCCACATCTCTCAGAAGCACGGCGTCCCTTCGGTCCCCGCGCCTTTTTTTTGTATTCACCGTCAATAATCACCCTTTTCAAAACCCGCAAAGCGGGCAAAAATAAATGTACGTCGCCCAAAACCGGCTTGTGCTTTTTAGTGCAAAAATCGCCTGCTGTATTCACGCCGCATTTTTCGGGCAAAACTTATGTACAGTATACCACCTTTTCCGACAAATTTCAACACCCAATATACAGAAAATTCGCCCGCGCCAAAAGCGGCAGGCAAAAACCGCCCTAAGTGGCGCGGTTGCGGCATATTCGGTTTGTCCGTGCTGCGTTCGGAAAATTTATCCATAAAGAATTATCGAGTATTTAAACATCACTCGGACGGAAATCCGCCTCTTAAAATCGGTTTCGGATAGATTACATCCGCCTAAAACAAATCATACGTCACAAATTTTTCGTATTCCGAAAACCTGTAGCAAAGGCTGCCGTGGCTATGGCTGTCGCTTGAAAGTATCAGTTTTCCGCCGCGCTCCGTTATATAGTCAAGCAAAAAACGCGACGGATACGGCGATTTTCTGTACCCCCGCAACATCGCGCCTGTGTTTATCTCAAACACCGCGCCCGCGGCAAGCAGCCTGTCCGCCGCCGCGGCAGCCGCCGCGCGGTAGCGCGGATTGTCCTCGTCAAACATTGCGCTCCCCTCGTTGAACTTTGTCACAAGGTCAAAGTGACCGACTATATCCGCTCCGGTTTTCTCCAAAATGCCGCTCACTCTTGCAAAGTAGTCCTCCGCAAGCGCATAAATATCCCCGCCGTAGTATTTTTGAGCCGCGCCCGAAAGCTCCGCCGCCGACTCGTCAACCGGAAAAAAATCTCCGTCCTTCTCAATATAATGCACCGAGCCTATCACATAATCGTAGCCCGCGGTGGGCGCGTCCGAATAATAGTCCTGCTCTATGCCGCAGAATATCCGAATTTTGTCCGCGTATTTTTCTTTAAGCCGTGCGATTCCGCGCCGATACTCCGCCGTTTTCTCAGCCGACATACAATACGATTCGTCAAACGCGGTATGCGAATGACCCGAAAATCCCAAATGCGTCATTCCTATATCTATCGCCGCAAGCACCATATCCTCCGCCGCATCCGCTCCGTCGCAAAAATTTGTATGCACATGAAAATCCTTTAAAATCAATTCCGCTGCCTCTCTTTCCGCCGCAATTTAAAAAACGGGATGTAAAAAGCCGCGTTTTAATCTTTTTACAACCCGAATTGTCTATTCCGTCATTTTTTCCTGCTTTACCTTGTGATCCACAACGTGGCGCGACGCAAGCTCCGCGCGTATATCGTCAAGCGAAATCCCCATTTCTATCATCAGCACCATAACATGGTACGCAAGGTCGGCTATTTCGTAAACCGTTTCGCGCTTGTCGTCCGCTTTCGCCGCGATTATTACCTCTGTGCTTTCCTCGCCGACCTTTTTCAAAATCTTGTCAATTCCCTTTTCAAAAAGATAGGTCGTGTACGACCCCTCCTTCTTGTTCGTCTTTCTGCCCTCAATCAGCTTCATGAGCGACTCATACGAAAACTCGGAACGCTCGCCGCTTTCCCACAGCGGCGCGGTAAAGCACGAATCGCTGCCCGTATGGCACGCGGGGCCGTCCTTCTCCACCTCAACCACAAGCGCGTCACGGTCGCAGTCCGCGGTTATCGACACTATGTGCTGATAGTTGCCGCTTGTTTCGCCCTTCAGCCAAAGCTCCCCGCGCGAACGGCTCCAAAAACAGGTCAGACCCTTTTCCATGGATATTTTAAGGCTTTCCTTATTCATATACGCAAGTGTAAGCACCTTTTTTGTCACCGCGTCAACCACTATTGCGGGAATAAGACCCTTTTCGTCAAACTTCAGTTCGTTTATGTCAATCATAATTCAAATTTTCCTTTCCGTTCAAAAATTTATCGCCGCGCCGCGATTATTCGGGCGGATTTATCCGATTTTATATTCTTACCTCTATGCCCTCCGCGGCAAGGCGTTTTTTCAAATCCTTAATTCGAATCTCGCCGAAGTGGAACACTGACGCCGCAAGTCCCGCGTCAACCCTCGGCAGAGTTTTAAAAAGCGCGATAAAATCCTCTGTGCTGCCCGCGCCGCCCGAGGCAATCACGGGTACGCTGACCGCGTTTGACACCTTGTCAAGCATTTCAAGGTCAAAACCGCCCTTCACTCCGTCCGTATCGATTGAGTTCAGAACGACCTCGCCCGCGCCGCTGTCCACACAGCGTTTTATCCACTCGATTGCCTCCATGCCTGTGTTCCCTCTGCCGCCCTTTGCGAACACGCGGAAAACGCCGCCGACCCGCTTTACGTCAGCGGATATGACAACACACTGGTTGCCGTACAGCTTTGCCGCGTCATATATCAGATTCGGATTTTTTATCGCACCGGAGTTCACGCTGACCTTGTCCGCGCCGCATTTCAGAACGCGGTCAAAATCCGCAACGGTATTTATGCCGCCGCCGACCGTGAGCGGAATAAACACGTTCTTTGCCGTTTCGCACAGTATATCCGCAAACAGCGCGCGGCCGTCCGACGACGCCGTTATATCATAGAAAACAAGCTCGTCCGCGCCGCAGCTGCTGTAATACTTTGCAAGCTCGACCGGTGACGAAACATCACTCAAGCCTTCAAAATTTACACCCTTCACAACCCTGCCGTCCCTTACGTCAAGGCACGGTATAATTCGTTTTGTAATCATTTTGCCACCTCGATTGCCTCTTTAATCGAAACCGCGCCCGTGTAGTACGCCTTTCCGATTATCGTGCCGTACAGGTCAAGCGACCGCAGCCGCCTTACATCGTCTATTGACGAAACCCCGCCCGATGCGCAGATATTTATGCTGAATTTTTCGGAAAGCTCGCGGTAAAGCTCCACATTTGTCCCCTGCATTGCGCCGTCCTTTGACACGTCCGTACAGATAACCGTTTCCACACCGATTTTCTGCATTTTGTCAAAGAAGTCAAAGCAGCTGTACTTCGATTTCTCTGTCCAGCCCTTTATCGCGACCCTGCCGTCCTTGATGTCCGCACCGACCGCAATCCGTCCGCCGTACTCCTTTACCGCGTCAACAAGGAATTTCTCGTCCGTCACCGCCGCAGTGCCGAGGATAACCCTGTCAATCCCCGCACCGATATAGGTTTCCACCGTTTCCATGCTGCGCACGCCGCCGCCTATTTCGGCAAACAGTCCGCACTCCGCCTTGATTTTGCGCACGGTTTCTATGTTCGGAGTTGTGCCGTTTTTTGCGCCCTCCAAATCCACAAGGTGTATGTGCGTTGCGCCCATGTTGCGAAACTCCGCCGCAACGGACGCGGGGTTATCCGAATAAACCGTCATTTTATCGTAATCGCCCTTCAGAAGGCGCACCGCCTTGCCCTCGTAAAGGTCTATCGCAGGAAAAATTATCATACTGAATCACACTCCAAGCTCGCAGAATCCGCGAAGAATATTAAGTCCGACATCGCCGCTCTTTTCGGGGTGGAACTGACACCCGAAAACATTACCGTTTTCGACCGCGGCGCAAAGCTCCGCGCCGTAATCGGTTGTCGCCGTCATGCTCTCCCCGCAGTTCACGCCGTGGTACGAATGTACAAAGTACACATAGTCGCCGTCCTTGATATACTTAAAAATGCGCGAGCCGCCGTTTTTGAACCGCAGCGAGTTCCAGCCGATATGCGGAATCTTTGTTCCCTTCGGCACACTCTCCGCAATAGGTCGGATTTCGCCGCCTATCAGCCCGAGTCCCTTATGCTCGCCGTATTCAAAGCTCTTTTCAAAAAGCAGCTGCATTCCAAGGCATATGCCGAGTATAGGCTTGCCCTCCGCCGCCTGCTTTATGATAACCTCCGCAAGTCCGCTCCCGCGCAGCTTTTCCGCCGCGTCACCGAATGCGCCGACCCCCGGCAGTATTATTCTGTCCGCGCCGCAAAGCTCCGCCGCGTCGCCGCTGACGCGGCTTTTTGCGCCGATTCGGTCAAGCGAACTTTTAAGCGAGAACAGATTTCCCACTCCGTAATCAACTATCACCGTCATTTATCATTCACGCTCCCTGTTGCCGTTACGTTCGGAGCCGTTTTCCGCTCCGCCGTCCGTGTATTTTAACGCAGTATTTTTAAAAATTTGCCTGTTTAAACTGTATTGTGTTCGACTTCCGCAACTTAAAATCGTGTTATTCCAAAACGCCCTTTGTCGAGGGTATTTCGTCCGCAAACGCCGCGTCAATCGAAACCGCCGCGCGCAGGCTCCTTGCCGCCGACTTGAACGCGCCCACGTCGGAACGGACTTTGCTCCGTTCCGATTTTTCTTTGCATAAAAATCAGTCACACGCGCCGTCATTCCTCCTTTTTCGCAAAAAGGCACGCTCGGTTCGCCTATTCACTTGCAAGCGCGCTCTCTGACGGCTCACTGTCGCTACCACCTTTTTGCGAGAGCGCCTGCGGCGCAAAATATCTTTATGGTTCGCCTTTCCCATCTTGTGTTCAATTCAAGTGCGCCCATGCCGTACTTAAATTATGTGTTATTCCAAAACGCCCTTTGTCGAGGGTATTTCGTCCGCAAACGCCGCGTCA